>DASSRF010000472.1:0-14374 GCA_035701945.1 Caldimonas sp.
TCACGATGAACGCGAACAGCTTGTGCTTGGTGACGTTGAAGCCGAGCGCTCCGGCCTGCACCGGGTCCTGGCCGCTCGCCTGCAGGACGAGGCCGATCGGCGAGCGCGAGAGTCCGTAGAGGATCGCGCCGCTCACGGCCATGAAGCCGAACGCGATCCAGTAGTTCGTGGTCGCGCTCACCGACATCACGTCGGGCACCGAGAGGCCGATCTCGCCGCCGGTGAGGCCGGCGAAGACGACGACCATGCTCTGCAGCATCAGCACCGCGACGAGCGTCGTCAGCCCGAAGTACGGGCCCCGCACGCGCAATGCAGGGAGCGCGAGGACGACGCCGCCGATCACCGCCGCGGCCGCGCCGGCGAGGATGCACAGCCACAGCGAGACGTTCGGCGCGAGGCGCGCGTCGAGGATGCCGGCGGTGTAGGCACCGAGGCCGATCAGGAACGTGGGGCCGAAGTTGACCTCGCCCGCGAACCCGAACAGCAGGTCCCACGCCATCGCGAAGACCGCGGTGTAGAAGGCGACGGTCAGCAACCCGAGGACGTAGCCCGAGCCGACCAGCGGAACGCAAGCGCCGAGGGCGAGGATGACGAGCCCGGCGACGACGGGACGCGAGCGTAGCCAGGAAGGCCGCGCCATCAGCGCCTGCCGAACAGGCCCTGCGGGCGCAGGTACATGACGACGACGAGGAGCAGGAGCGCGGGGATCGTGCGGTAGGCGGGCGAGATCAGGTAGGCGGTCGTCGTCTCGAGGTAGCCGACGACGTAGGCGGCGATGAGCGAGCCCGAGACGCTGCCGAGACCGCCGAGCACGACGATCGAGAACGCGCTCGCGGTCAGCGGCCCGACGCTGTACGAGCTGACGCCGAGGAACATGCCGAGCAGGATGCCGGCGACGCTCGCGAGCACGCCGTAGATCAGCCAGACCGCGAGGTGGATCCGCGACAGCTCGATGCCGAGCAGGGTGACGCCGCGCGGGTTCATCGATGCGGCGAGCAGCGCCTTGCCGTGCCGGGTGCGGTTGACGAGCAGCCACAGCAGCCCGATCGCGATCCAGCAGACCGCGGCGGTGAAGTACTCGTTGGCCGGCGTGCGCACCCCGAACCAGCCGACCACGCCCTCGACGATCGGCAGCACCGTCTTCGCGTTGTTGGTGAAGAGGTACGCGATCGCCTCCGAGATGATGATTCCCCACAGCAGCGTCGCGGTGAGGATGAAGATCTCCTTCTCGGCCTCGGCGACGCGAGGCGAGCGCTGGATCGGGCGCACGGTGACGAAGTAGGTGAGCGTCGCGAGGGCGACGCCGATCGCGATGCCGCCGAGCGCCGCGGTCCACGGCCCGGCGCCGGCGAGCCCGGCGAGCGCCCACGCGGCGACCGCGGCGGCGACCATGATCGCGCCGTGCGACAGGTTGAGGACGCCGGAGACGCCGAAGATCAGCGTGAATCCGGTCGCCCCGAGCGCGTAGAGCGAGCCGATGGCGAAGCCATCGATCAGGATCTGCCAGGCGAGCACCGCGCGCCCGCGCTCACTGCACCTTGACGAACGCCGGGAACTTCATGGTGCCCTGCGCCAGGTTCTTCGGCCAGACGTTGACCTGCTTGCCGTCCTGCCACTGCAGCATCAGCCCGGTGATGTAGCCCGATCCGGTCTTCAGGCCGTGCACGTGCGGATCGCCCTTGGGCTTGAACGCGACGCGGCCGATGGTGCCGACATAGTCGGTCTTCTCCATCGCGGCGACGAGCTTGTCGCTGTCGGTCGAGCCGGCGCGCTTCGCTGCGTCGGCGATCATGTAGACCTCGTCGTACGCGGTGTAGCCGGCGTAGGACGGCAGGTTGCCGTACTTCTTCTGGAACGCGTCGACGAATGGCAGCGTCTTCGGCGTCACTGCGACGCCCGGGCCGGAGACGGCCTGGTAGAGCACGCCTTCGGTCGCGCCGTTGGTGTCCTTCCAGAACGTCGAGTTGGTCGCCTGCGACGAGATGCCGAACATCGCGATCGGCACCTGCTGGCTCTTCCACTGCACCGTCGGCTGCGTGCCGACGTGCGAGATGCCGGTGATCATCACGTCGGGCTTCTCGCCCTCGATCTTGTTGAAGATCGGCGTGAAGTCGGTCGTGTCGGGCGAGAAGCGGATGTGGTCGAGGACCTTGAGGCCGATCTTCGGCAGGCACTGCTCGTAGCCGGCGTCGAGCGGCGTCGTCCAGGCGGCGTCCTCGCTCACGATCACCGACGACTTCATCTTCGAGCCATTGACCAGCAGGTCCTTCGCGGCGTCGCACACCAGCCCGGCGAGCGCGCTCGACGTGAGATAGCCGTGGAAGGTGTACTTGTTGTGCTCGTAGTCCTTGGCGATGTTCTGGGTGATGACGTCCGACGCGGCGCCCGGCGTGATCATCACCGTCTTCAGCCGCGCCGCCCACGGCTCGAGCGCGAGCACGACCTCGGAGATGTAGCTCGCGATGACGGCGTTGACCTTGTCCTCGTTGACCGCGCGCTGGAACGCGCGCACCGACTCGGCCGCCGACGAGTGGTTGTCGTAGACGACGACCTCGATCTTGCGGCCGTTGACGCCTCCCTTGGCGTTGATCTCGTCGGCCGCGAGCTGCGCCGCAGGGGCGATCGACGATCCGGCGACGGCCTGCGCTTCGGCGATGACGCCGATCTTGATCGGGTCGGCCGCGAGGGCGGCGTGCGGAAGGAGCGCCGCGAGGCAGGCGCTCGTCAGCAGTGTGGGCAAGGGATGGCGCAGCATGATCTCTCCTGTGAACGTTGCCGGGAGTGCGGCGACGAATGAAAAATGGGGCCGGATTCTTGCGCCGAGCGGGCAACAACGATGCCGGGTCGGAATAGCGGACGGCGGGGTTAACCCTCGTCCCTCGCCAGCGCCGTCTCGAACACGCTCGCAAACTCGGAGGAACTGCAACGCATGTCGAAGATCAACTCGCAGCGGCTGTGGGACGCGCTGATGGAGCTCGCGCGCATCGGCGCCACGGCCAAGGGCGGCGTCCGCCGGCTCGCCTTGAGCGACGAGGACCGTCGCGGGCGCGACTGCTTCGTCGGCTGGTGCCGCGCTGCCGGGCTGGCGGTCGAGGTCGACGCGATCGGCAACATCTTCGCGCGTCGCGCGGGAACGGTTGCCGATCTGCCGCCGGTCGCCATCGGCAGCCACCTCGACTCGCAGCCGTCGGGCGGCAAGTTCGACGGCGCCTACGGCGTCATGGCCGGCCTCGAAGTCGTGCGCACGCTCGACGACACCGGCGTGCGCACGCGCGCGCCGATCGAAGTCGTCGCGTGGACGAACGAAGAGGGCTCGCGCTTCGTGCCGACGTGCATGGGCTCGGGCGTCTACGCCGGCGTCCACGCGCTCGAGCACGTCCTGCAGCAGCGCGACGTCGAGGGCGTCAGCGTGCGCGACGCGCTCGCCGCCATCGGCTACGCGGGCGCCGCTTCGCCGCATCGGCTCGGCGCGTATTTCGAGGCCCACATCGAGCAGGGTCCGGTCCTCGAGCAGGAGCGCAAGACGATCGGCGTCGTCCTCGGCGCGCTCGGCCAGCGCTGGTTCGACGTCGTCGTGCTCGGCCAGGATGCGCATGCCGGCCCGACTCCGATGCAGACGCGGCGCGATGCGCTGCTCGCCGCGAGCCGGCTCGTCGGCGAGGTGCACCGGATCGGCAGCGGCTATCCCGACTACGCGCGGGGCACGGTCGGCTTCATGGCCGTCAAGCCGAACTCGCGCAACGTCGTTCCGGGCGAGGTGCGGATGAGCGTCGACCTGCGCAACGCGAAGTGGTCGACGCTCGATGCGATGGTCGAAGACCTGCGGCGATGCATCCGCGCGGTGCAGGACGAATGCCGGGTCGAGATCAGCCTCGACGAAGTGGTCGCGTTCGCGCCGAGCGAGTTCGCCGAGGACCTGGTCGCGCACGTGCGCGATGCCGCCGAGCGTCTCGGCCACTCGCACCGCGACATCGTCAGCGGCGCCGCGCACGACGCGGTCTACCTGTCGCGGATCGCGCCGACGGCGATGGTCTTCGTGCCGTGCGCCGGCGGCATCAGCCACAACGAGCTCGAGAGCGCGCGACCCGAGGACCTCGCCGCCGGTTGCGACGTGCTCCTGCACGCCGTGCTGCGCCGCGCCGAAGTCGCCGCCTGAGGGCGCGCGAACGCGGTCAACGGCTGCGCGCGATGAACGGAGCGAAGAGCCTGGTCGAGACGCTGCGCGCTGCGGGCGTCGACGTCTGCTTCGCCAACCCTGGAACGAGCGAGATGCACTTCGTCGCTGCGCTCGACCAGGTCGGCGGAATCCGCTGCGTCCTCGGCCTGCACGAGAACGTCGTCACCGGAATGGCCGACGGCTACTTCAGGATCGCACGCAAGCCCGCGTGCACGCTGCTGCACTGCGGCCCGGGGCTCGCGAACGGCATCGCCAACCTGCACAACGCGCGGCGCGCGCGCAGCGCCATCGTCAACGTCGTCGGCGACCAGGCGACCTTCCACCGGCCGTTCGATGCGCCGCTGACCGCCGACACCACCGGACTCGCGCAGACGGTGTCGCACTGGGTCCGCACCAGCGCGAGCGCCGCGGATCTCGGCCGCGACGCGGCCGAGGCGGTTCGTGTCGCGCGGACGTTCCCCGGCCAGATCGCGACCCTCATCCTGCCGGCCGACGTGTCGTGGAACGAAGGCGGCGTGGTCGGCAGCGTGGCGGAGCCGCCCGCGCCGCCGGCGGTCGACGGCAACGCCGTCGAGTCGGCAGCGCGAACGCTGCGCGAGCACGGCCGCGACGCGCTCGTGCTTCTCGCCGGCGATGCCGTCTCGAGCGAGGCGCAGCGCCTCGCCTGGCGCGTCGCGAGCGCGAGCGGCGCTGCGCTGATGGCCGACTTCGTGACAGCGCAGGTGGCGCGCGGGCGCGGGCGCTTGCAGCTCGAGCGCGTTCCGTACGGCATGGAAGCGGCGATCAGGGCGCTGGCGCGGTTCACGCACGTCGTCCTCGTCAACGCCAAGGCGCCGGTCGGCTTCTTCGCGTATCCCGGGATGCCTTCCACGCAGTACCCGCCGACCGCGCAGCTGCAGGTGCTCTCGCGGCCCGATCAGGATCCGATCGCTGCGCTCGAGGCGCTGGTGCGCGCGCTCGATGCGCCCGAAGCGGCGATTCGCGATCCCGGTCCTCGTCCCGAGCCGGCCACCGGCGCGCCGAGCCCCGAAGGGCTGGCGCGGACGCTCGCGGCGCTGCTGCCGGAGAACGCGATCGTGTCCGACGAGAGCGTCTCGTACGGCCGCAGCTTCTACAAGCTCACGCACGCCGCGCCGCCGCACGACTGGCTGCACCTCGCCGGCGGTGCGATCGGCGACGGCATGCCGGTCGCGACCGGCGCCGCGATCGGCGCCGCAAGGACGCGCCGCGTGATCAGCCTGCAGGCGGACGGCTCGGCGATGTACTCGCTGCAGTCGCTCTGGACGCAGGCGCGGGAGCGGCTGCCGGTGACGACGATCGTCCTCGCCAACGGCAAGTACGCCATCCTCGTCGGCGAGTACCGCGCCGTCGGCGCGGCGCCGGGTGCGACGGCGATGAGCATGCTCGACCTTGGCGACCCGAGCCTCGACTGGGTGCGGCTCGCGAACGGAATGGGCGTCGAGGGCGCGCGCGCGACGACGCTCGAGCGATGCGCCGACCTGATGACGAGCAGCTTCGGCCGCGACGGCCCGTTCCTGATCGAGCTTTGCGTCTAGCTGCCGGACGGCGGCCGCGTCAGGCTTCGCGCTGCATCGCCTGGCGCCGCGCCCGCCGCTGCACCGCCTGCATCGCCAGGAACAGCGCCGTCGAGATCGCGATCATGATCGTCGCGACCGCGGTGAGCGCCGGCGTGATGCTGTCCCGCAGCCCCGAGAACATCTCGCGCGGCAGCGTGCGCTGGTCGGGGCCGGCGACGAGCAGCGCGATGACGACGTCGTCGAACGACGCCGCGAACGCGAACAGCGCGCCCGACGCCATCGCCGGAACGATCTGCGGCAGGGTGACGCGAAAGAACGCGACCGCCGGCGTCGCGCCGCACGACGCCGCGGCGCGCGCGAGGCTCGGGTCCAGCAGCTCGAGCGCGGTCAGCACCGGCACGACGACGAACGGCACCGCGATGACGGTGTGCGCGAGGATGAGGCCGGTGTAGGTGCTCGTCAGCGACAGCGGCGCGAGGAAGAAGTAGGCGCCGACGGCGATCAGGATCACCGGCACGATCATCGGCGCGAGGATCATCGTCTTCAGCACCGCGGCCCAGGCGCCGCGCAGCCGCGCGAGACCGAGCGAGGCGAGCGTGCCGAGCACGACCGAGAGCGCGGTCGCCGACACGCCGACGACGAGCGAGACGCCGAGCGCGCGCAGCCAGCGGCCGCCGCCGAGCACCTCGTGGTACCAGCGCAGAGACCAGCCGGGCAGCGGGTACGCGAGGAACGAACCGCTCGAGAACGAGAGCGGAACGATCGCGGCGATCGGCGCGAGCAGGAAGACGAGCACGAGCGCGCAGTACGCCCAGTACGCGAGGCGCCACGGCGACGCGCGGCGCGGCCGCACCGACGGCACGCCCGCTGCACCGGCGAGCGAAGTCGTGGCCGAGATCGTTTCCATCGCCGTCAGCCGACCGCCGCCACCCGACCGCCCGAGAGCCGGTGCGCGAGCGCGTACAGCACGACCGTCGTCGCGAGCATCAGCAACCCGAGCGCCGCCGCGAGCCCCCAGTTGCCGGTGTCGGTCGTGTAGGTCGCGACGAAGTACGAGAGCATCTGGTCGGCGCCGCCGCCGACGAGCGCCGGCGTGATGTAGTAGCCGAGCGCGAGGATGAAGACCATCAGCGAGCCGGCGGCGATGCCGGGCGCCGCGATCGGCAGGAAGACTCGGACGAACGCGGTCGGCGGCGGCGCGCCGAGGCTCGTCGCCGCGCGCATGTAGTGCGGCGGGATCGCCTTCAGCACGCTGTAGAGCGGCAGCACCATGAACGGCAGCAGCACGTGCGTCATCGCGATCAGCACGCCGGTGCGGTTGTAGACGAGCGTCAGCGGCTCGGCGATGACGCCGAGCCTCGTCAGCGCGCCGTTGACGATGCCCTCGCGCTGGAGCAGCACGACCCAGGCGGCGGTGCGGACGAGGAGCGACGTCCAGAACGGGAGCAGCACGAGCACCATCAGCCAGTCGGCGGTGCGGTCGCGCACCTGCGTGAGCAGCAGCGCGACCGGAAAGCCGAGCAGCAGGCAGAGCACGGTGACGGTGGCGCTGATCGCCAACGTGCGCAGCAGCACGTCGACGTAGATGCGGTTCGCCTCCGGGGCGCGCTCGATGCGGCCCTGCGCATCGCGAACGAGATCGACCGACGCGAGCAGGTAGTACGCCGACACCGGGCCCTTCGCGCGCTGCACCGCTGCGAAGAACGCCGGGCTCGCGAGCGCGGGGTCGACCTGCGCGAAGAAGCGCGCGTCGAGCGGCGCGCCGGCGCCGGCGCCGCCGACCTCGCGCGCGGCGCGCATCAGCGTGCTGCGCACGCCGTTGACCTCGTAATTGAGGCGCCGCGCCGCGTCGGCGAGCGTGCCCGCCTCGCGACCCTCGACCAGGTCCTTGGCGAACGCCGGAAAGAGATCCGCGGGCAGCGGCTCGCTCGGCTGCCACGACGCGAGCGCGGCGAGCGTTCGCGGCAGCGCGCGCGGCACCTCGGCCTCGCGGACGGCGAGCGAGAGCAGCCACGCGAGCGGCGCGACGAAGAAGACCAGCAGGAAGCCGGTCAGCGGCGCGAGCAGCGCGACGCGGCGGCCGGCGGCCATCGTCCCTCCGCGCGCCGCCCGGCGCCCGCTACTTCGTGCCGGCCCAGCGCGTCCAGCGCTCGGCGATCTTGTCGCCGTTGTCGATCCAGAACTTCGCGTCCTCCTTGAACGCCTGGTTGTGGATCGCCGGGTTCGTCGGCAGCTCGTCCATCAGCGACGCATCGACCTTCGCGTCCTTCGCGGTGACGCCGTAGCGCACGTACTTCGGCAGCTTCGCCTGGTTCTCGGGCCGGCCGAGGTACTCGACGAGCTTCTCGGAGCCCGCCTTGTTCGGCGTTCCCTTCATGATCACCCAGCTGTCCATCGTCCAGGGCGTGTCCTTCCAGACCATCTTGAAGTTCTTCTTGTCCTTCTCGTTGGCGGCGGTGATGCGCCCGTTGTACGCGGTCGTCATGACGACGTCGCCGGCGGCGAGCATCTGCGGCGGCTGCGAGCCGCTCTTCCAGAAGACGAGGTCCGGCTTGATCGTGTCGAGCTTGCGAAACGCGCGGTCGACGCCGTCGGGCGAGCGCAGCACCGTGTAGACGTCCTTCGCCGGAACGCCGTCGGCGATCAGCGCGACCTCGAGGTTCCACTTGGCGCCGTTGCGGATCGCGCGCTTGCCGGGAAACTTCCTGCTGTCGAAGAAGTCGGCCCAGCTCGTCGGCGGCGTCTTCAGCTTGTCGCCGTCGTACGCGAGGACGAGGTTGTAGATGATCGCGCCGATGCCGCACGGGTGCGTGGTGCCGGGCAGGTAGCGGCCCTGGCCGCCGATCTTCTCGAAGTCCATGCGCTCGTAGAGGCCCTCGTCGCAACCGATCTCGAGCTCGTCGGCCTCGACCTGCACGACGTCCCAGTTGTTGTTGCCGCCCTTGATCTTGGTGCGCAGCACGCCGATGCCGCCGTCCCACGACTCGTCGATGAGCTTGGTGCCTGCCGCGTTGTACGGCTTGAAGAAGACTTCCTTCTGGCCGTCCTGGTAGGCGCCGCCCCACGAGACGACGGTGAGGTCGTGCTGCGCCGCCGCGCCGAGCGCGACGCTGACAAGCGCCGCCGCGACGGCGCTGCGGATCATGGTCGGGGTCTTCATCGTCCGTTCTCCTCCGGTTGAAGTCAGTACATCCAGGCATCGTCGGCGCGAAAGCCGAGGCTGACGCGCCGCCCGGGGTCGAGGCCGGCGGGGAGCGCCGGCCCGATCTTGGCGAACCATTCGGGCGCGCGGCCGCCGGCCGCGTCGCCGTCGTGCAGCTGCATGACGAGGCGCCAGTGGTCGCCCTGGTGGATGGCGTCGACGAGCGTCGCGTCGATGCGGTTCTCGGTCGCGAGGCCGGTGGCGTCGGCGGCGACGTGCAGCGACTCGGGGCGGACGCACAGGATCGCGTCGCTGCCGTTCGCAGCGCCGCCCGCCGAGCGCGCGCGCAGCAGCGCGCCGCGCGACGTGCGCAGGCAGCCGTGCGCGTCGCGCGCGCCGCGCAGCATGTTGTTGTCGCCGATGAAGCCGGCGACGAACGCGTTGCAAGGCGTCTCGTAGAGCGCCTTCGGAGTCGCGACCTGCTCGATGCGGCCGCGGTTGAAGAGCGCGATGCGGTCGGAGAGCGTGCGCGCCTCGGCCTGGTCGTGGGTGACGAAGACCATCGTCACGCCGAGCTCGCGGTGCAGCCGCCTGATCTCGAGCTGCATCTCCTCGCGCAGCTTCTTGTCGAGCGCCGAGAGCGGCTCGTCCATCAGCACGACGCGCGGCTCGAAGACGAGCGCGCGCGCGAGCGCGACGCGCTGCTGCTGGCCGCCCGAGAGCTGCTGCGGCTTGCGCTTCGCGAATTCGCGCAGCCGGACCTTGTCGAGCGCGGCGGCGACGCGGTCGCGCGCGGCGGCGGCGCTGGTCTTGCGGACGCTGAGGGGGAACGCGACGTTCTGCTCGACCGTCATGTGCGGAAAGAGCGAGTAGCTCTGGAAGACGACGCCCATGTTGCGCCGATGCGGCGGCAGCGACTCGATCGGATGGCCGTCGAGGCGGATCGTTCCCGCCGTCGGCGACTCGAAGCCGGCCAGCAGCATCAGCGTCGTCGTCTTGCCCGATCCCGACGGGCCGAGCAGGGTCAGGAACTCGCCGGCTTCGACCTCGAGATCCAGGTCGGCGACCGCGGGCGCAGCGTTGCCGGCGTACGACTTGGTGACGCGCTCGAACTCGATCAGCGCCACGTGCGCGTCCACCTGAGCGTGTCGTCGAGCGCGCGCGCGGTGCGCTCGACGAGCAGGTCGATCTCGGCCTCGGTGATGACGAGCGGCGGCGAGAACGCGATGACGTCGCCGCCGAGGACGCGAACGATCAGGCCGTGCGCCTGCGCGCTGCGAACGAAATGCGCGCCGACGCCGCGCTTGGCATCGAACGGCTGGCGCCGCGCCGGGTCGGCGGCGAGCTCGATCGCGCCGATCAGCCCGAGGCCGCGGACGTCGCCGACGATCTCGTGGCCGGCGAAGCGCTGCAGGCCCTGCTGCAGCCGCGGCGCGATGCGCTGCACGCGGCCGATGACGTCGTCGCTCTCGTAGATCCGCAGCGTCTCGAGGGCGACCGCGCACGCGACCGGATGGCCGCTGTACGTGTAGCCGTGGCCGAAGGTGCCGACCGCAGCGCTGGTGTCGGCGACGGTCTGGTAGATCGCGTCGCTGACGTAGAGCGCCGACATCGGGACGTAGGCCGACGTCATCATCTTGGCGACCGTGATCATGTCGGGCTCGAGCCCGAACACCTGCGTGCCGAACGCCTTGCCGAGCCGGCCGAATCCGGTGATGACCTCATCGGCGATGAAGAGGATCTCGTGCCGCTTCAGGATCGCCTGCACGCGCTCGAAGTAGCCCGGCGGCGGAATGACGACGCCGCCAGCGCCCTGCACGGGCTCGGCGATGAAGGCGCCGATCGTCTCCGGCCCTTCGCGCGCGATCGTCTGCTCGAGCTCGACCGCGAGCCGGTCGACGAACTGCGCCGGGCTCTCGCCGTCCTTCGCGTTGCGATAGCGGTCGGGGCAGCTCACGCGCACGACGCCTTCGATCGGCAGGTCGAAGTGCTGGTGCATGATCGGGATGCCCGAGAGCGACGCCGCCGCCGTCGTCACGCCGTGGTAAGCGCGGTCGCGCGCGATGACCTTCTTCTTCTCCGGCCGGCCCTTCGCGTTCCAGTAGTAGCGAACGAGCTTGAACGCGGTGTCGTTCGCCTCGGAGCCGGAGTTGGCGAGCAGCACGCGGCCCATCGGCACCGGCGCCCAGCGCATCAGCGCCTCGACGAGCTCGGTGACCGGCCCCGGGACCTTGCCCGAGAACGAGTGGTAGTACGGCAGCGCCAGCATCTGCCGGTACGCGGCCTCGGCGAGGCGCCTCTCCGAGAAGCCGAGCGACGCGCACCAGAGCCCCGCCATCCCCTCGATGTACTCGCGCCCCTGCTCGTCGAAGACGCGCACGCCGTCGCCGCGAACGATGACGAGCGGGCCTTCCTGCTCGAGCTGGCGCAGCTGCGTGTACGGATGCAGGTGGTGCGTCAGGTCGCGCCGGCCGGCAGCGGAGATCGCGGAGGAACTGTCGTCGCCCATGCCGGGCGAGTGTGGCCGATTTCACAGCCGAAGGGGAGCAGGGCTCGCACGAGTTCGAGGCGGGTCGTGCGCATCGCCGACCCGCGCGCGCTCGGATGCACGCGTTCGGTCGCGGGCCGGACCGCGCCGCTGGTCCGCGCCGCTGGTCCGCTTCGCCGTTCGTCGCCCTTCAGCGACCGCGGCACGCGCCGATATCGACGGTACGAACCGGACCTCGCCATGGTGCGCGCAATTCTTCACGTGGTGCGGGCAGCCGCCGTCGTCGGCGGACTCGCCGCGGTGCACGCCGCCGTCGCCGCCGATCACGGCGGCGATCGCAGGACGACGAACACCTTCGTTCTCGTCACGGCCGCGCCGGCGAAGCCAGCCGAGCCGCAGCGGCCGTCGTCGAACGGCGTCGGCGTCCCACCGGCCAAGCCGGTCGTCAGCAATCCGTACCAGGTGCCGCTCCTGCAGAACGCAGGGACGCTGCGCGCGCGCTAGCGCGCCGCTGCCAGAGTCCCTGCTCGCGACCCGCCGATCGTCACGGCATCGACGCCGGCGCGGCATCATGGGCCGTGCGCTTCCCAACCAGCACCAGAGCGACCTTGCCGGGTCTGCCGCAGACCGACGAGCCGGAGCCGGACGCGCTGCCGGTCGAGCCCGACGACGGCACGACGCTGCCCGGCACGCCGCCGCCGCAGCCCGGGCACGCTCCCGTCGACCCGCCCCGGGCCTAGGGCCCCGGGCCCAGGGATGGGCGGCGCGCTGCGCCGGTGCACAATGCGCCGCGCGCCTGCCGGGGGTGCGCCTGCCGCTCGCCGATGATCAAAGTCTGGGTATTCGTCATTGCGCTCGTCGTCGCGCTCGGCTTCGCGGCGTGGGCGTCGGACTTCGTGACGATGCAGGGCGAGCGGACCGTCTACACGGTCGACTGCGACGGCGGCGCGTGGCAAGGCGACCGCTGCAGCGGCAAGGTCAAGGCCGGAACGCGCTACCGCTATCGCGCGCTGAAGCCGCACAACGAAGTCATCTTCTGGACGGTCGGCACCAGGGAACCGTCGGGCAAGTTCACCGACTGCAAGATCCAGGACGGCCGCAACTGGGTCTGCAAGGTGTGCGCCGATTCGCCGCGCTCGATCACGCTGCAGATGGAGCACGGCAAGCCCGTCGTCGATCCCGCGCTCGGCACCAAGCCGTTTCGCGCGGTGTCGAAGTGGCGCTGGCTGCTGCTGCAGCGCGGCTACACGACCGGCCGTCCGGTGCCGCCGATGCCGCCGGCGACGGCGTGAACGCCGACGCCTCAGCGCCGCACTGACCGCTCGACGATCGGCGCGCCGCGGACCACGCGCGGCGCGAGGATCCCCGTCGTCAGTGCCGTGCCGACGAAGATCACCGCGCACGCGGCGACGATCGAGACCGTCGGCAGCTCGCCGAGAAAGATGCCGCCCCAGAGGATCGCGAACGGCGGGATCAGGTACGTGACCGCGACCGCGTTGCTCGGACCGGCGTTGGCGATCAGCCGGAAGTAGAGGATGTAGGCGATCGCGGTGCACAGCAGCGCGAGCAGCGCCGCCGCGAGCCAGTCGCTCGCCGGTGGCGTCGCTGCCGGCCACGTGAACGCCGCCGGCAGCGCCAGCACGACGGCAGCGGCGAGCTGGCTGCCCGCCGCGACCGCGAGCGGCGCGACCTCGCCGAGCCGGCGCTTCGTGAGGTTCGGAGCGATCGCGTAGAGCATCGTCGCGAGCAGGCACGCGCCGATCGCCCACGCCGACCCGCCCGGCTTGAAGTCGGCCGTGTCCCAGCCGACCCAGACGACGCCTGCGAAGCCGACGACGAGGCCGACGATCCGCGGCACGGTCATGCGGTCGCCGAGCCAGAGCCACGCCAGCGTCGCTGCGAAGAGCGGCGTCGCCGAGTTGAGGATCGCCGAGAGTCCGGCCGTGATCGACAGCGCCGCGTACGAGAAGCAGAGGAACGGCAGCGCCGAGTTCATGGCGCCGACGACGGCGATGGTGCGCCAGTTCGCGACGAGCGCGCCGAGCTCGCCGCGCAGCGCGAGCAGCGGGACGAGAAAGAGCGCCGCGCCCGCGACGCGGACGAACGCGAGCGCGACCGGGCCGACCGCCGGCGCCGCGATCCGCATGAAGAGGAACGATGCGCCCCAGAGCGCGGCGAGGACGACGAGCTCGACGACGTCGCGCGGCCTCAATGCAGCTCCACCGCGAGCGCGCGGCAATCGCTTTCGATCCGCAGCAGCGAACGCTTGCGGTCGAGCCCCCCGGCGTAGCCCGTGAGCGCGCCCGAGCTGCCGATGACGCGGTGGCACGGCACGATGACCGAGACCGGATTGCGGCCGACGGCCGCGCCGACCGCGCGGCTCGCCGCCGGAACGCCGAGCTCGCGCGCGATCTCGCCATACGTCTTCGTCCGACCCGGCGCGATCGCGAGCAGCGCATTCCAGACCGCTCGCTGGAATTCCGTTCCCTGGAGGTCGAGGGCAATGTCGAACTCCGATCGCTCGCCCGCGAAGTACTCGCCCAGCTGGCGCGCCGCGTCGGCGAGCAGCGGGTCGTCGTCGCGCTCGGCGGCGCCGATCGCGTCGGGATGATGTTTCTGGCGTTCGAACCACGCACCGGCGAGGCCGGCGCTGGTGCGCGCGAGGAGCATCGTGCCGAGCGGCGAGGCGATGCGGCATTGCGCCGTTGCCGAGTGCAGGATCGAATCGGTCGCGTAGGTCATGGCGTGGCTCCGAGCGAATTCCAGAGACGAAGGAGAGCGTAGGCGCGCCACGGCCGCCAGCGTTCGGCGCGAAGCGAAACGTCGCGCGCGCTCGCGCTGCCGAAGAGCGTGCGCATCGCCTTCGCGGCGGCGACGTCGCCGGGCGGGAACGCGTCGGGCCAGCCGAGGCCGCGCATCGCGACGTAGTGCGCCGTCCACGGCCCGATGCCGCGCACCTCGCACAGCTTCCCGACGAGCGCTTCCGGCGATGCCCCCGGCGCGAGCAGCGGCGCGATGGCGCTCCATTG
>DASSRF010000473.1:0-3086 GCA_035701945.1 Caldimonas sp.
TGGCTGGCGAGCGCTTCGCCGTGCGCGCCCGACTCGCTCTCGACGACGCCGAGCGCGCCGTGCGCCGCCGCGAGCTCCGGCGCGATCGCGAGCGCGCGCCGGTACGACGCCGCCGCGCCGGCCGCGTCGCCGGCGTGGTAGAGCACGACGCCGCGGTTGAAGTGCGCCTCGAAGTCGTCCGGGCGGACCGCGACGCTGCGCTCGTAGCAGGCGAGCGCGCCGGCGACGTCGCCGCTGCGCGCCGCGGCGTCGCCCAGGCGCAGGCACGTCTCGCCGAGCAGCGCGGCGACGCGGCGATCGAGCGGGCCGCCCGCCGCGAACGGCTCGAGGAGCGCCTTCGCCTCGGCGAAGCGCCCGTGGCGGCAGAGCGCGCGGGCGCGCTCGACCGTTGCCGCGACTCCAGCCACGCGCCGGCCTACCGTCCGCGCGCCGCACGCAGGTCGTGCGGCGGACGGGACGGCGCCGGGCGACGCGGGCCGGCGCCGGTCATGGCCGGGTCTCGCCGGTTCTGCGCGCGCGTCGACGCATGCGGATGTTGAGCATCTCGACGCCGACCGAGAAGGCCATCGCGAAGTAGATGTAGCCCTTGGGCACGTGCACGTCGAAGCCGTCGGCGATCAGCACGACGCCGACGACGACGAGGAACGCGAGCGCGAGCATCCTGATCGTCGGATGCTCGGAGACGAAGCGGCCGATCGCGCCGGCGAACAGCATCATCAGCGCGACCGAGGTGATCACGGCGGCGATCATGATCGCCAGCTCGTCGACCATGCCGACCGCAGTGATGATCGAGTCGAGCGAGAAGACCAGATCGATGACGGTGATCTGCGCGATCGCGCCGCCGAACGAGAGCCGCGCCGCCTGCGGTCGGTCCTCGTGAGCGTCGCCGGTGATCGAGTCGTGGATCTCGCCCGTCGCCTTCCAGAGCAGGAACAGCCCGCCGCCGATCAGGATCAGGTCGCGTCCCGAGATCTCCTGGCCGACGACCGTGAAGAGCGACGCGGTCAGTCCGATCACCCAGCTCAGCGTCAGCAACAGCGCGATCCGCATGAACATCGCCATGAACAGGCCGATCCGCCGGGCGCGGTTGCGCTGCGCCTCGGGAACCTTGTCGACCAGGATCGAGATGAAGACGATGTTGTCGATCCCGAGCACGAGCTCGAGCGCGACCAGGGTGACGAGCGCGATCCAGGCTTGCGGATCGGTCAGCAGCTGGGTCATGCGCCGAAGCGCGCGAACGCCCCGTCGAGGCGATCGACCATCGCCCGCTTCGCTCCCGCGTCGGCGAAGCTCGCCTCGAAGCTGTTTCTCGCCAGCGCATAGGCGTCGGCGGCGCCGAGCTGCGGCAGCGCATCGAAGGCGGCGACGAAGTTGTCGTTGACGTAACCGCCGAAGTACGCCGGGTCGTCGGAGTTCACCGTCGCCCGGATCCCGTGCGCGAGCAGCGCAGCGAGGTTGTGGTCGGCAAGGGTGTCGAAGACGCGCAGCTTCAGGTTCGAGAGCGGGCAGACGGTGAGCGCGATGCGCTCGCGTGCGAGCCGCTCGACCAGAGCGGCGTCCTCGACGCAGCGAACGCCGTGGTCGATTCGCTCGGCATGCAGCACGTCGAGCGCGCCTGCGATGTAGCTCGGCGGCCCCTCCTCGCCGGCGTGCGCGACGCGGTGCAGGCCGAGCTCGCCGGCGCGCGCGAAGACGCGGGCGAACTTCTCCGGCGGATGGCCGCGCTCGCTGCTGTCGAGGCCGACGCCGATGAGCTCGGCGCGGTGCGGCAGCGCGGCGTCGAGCGTCGCCATCGCCTCGTCCTCGCTCAGGTGGCGCAGGAAGCACAGGATCAGCCCGCCGGTGACGCCGAGCTCGCGCGCGGCGCGGTCGCGGGCGCGCGCCAGCCCCTCGATCACCGCCGCGATCGAAACGCCGCGCGCGGTGTGCGTCTGCGGGTCGAAGAAGATCTCGGCGTGGACGACGTTGTCGGCGGCTGCGCGCGCGTAGTACGCCATCGCCATCGCCTCGAAGTCGCTCGCCTCGAGCAGCACGCTCGCGCCGGCGTAGTAGATGTCGAGAAAGCTCTGCAGGTCCGAGAAGCTGTACGCGGCGCGGAGCTCGGCGACGCTCGGGTACGCGAGCGCGACGCCGTTTTGTTTCGCCAGCTCGAACATCAGCTCGGGCTCGAGCGTTCCCTCGATGTGCAGGTGCAGCTCGGCCTTGGGCATCGCGCGCAGCAGCTCGGCGAGCCGCTGGCGCGGGATGCGGTCGAAGGCGAGAGACACGGCGGCAACGCGACGCGAGGGAGGTCCTTCGCTGCGCTCAGGATGACGTGGGCGGGCGCGACATGGCGAGAGCGTTCGCTGCGCTCAGGATGACGTGGGCGCCTGCGACACGGCGAGATCCTTCGCTGCGCTCAGGATGACCTGCGCGCGCTCGCGCGCGCAGGTCACTTCTTGTCGGCCCCCGGGACCTTGCCCTCGACGCCCTTGACGAAGAAGTTGATGCCGCCGAGGAACTTGTCGTCGGCGTTCGTGCCGGCGGCGACGACCTCCTTGCCGTCGTTGCTCGTGATCGGGCCCTTCCAGATCACCAGGCTGCCGTCCTTGAGGCCGGCCTTCGCCTTCTCGACCTTGTCCTTGAGGTCGGCCGGGACCTTGTCGGAGATCGAGACGATGTCGATCGCGCCTTCCTTGACGCCCCACCAGGTGTGGCCGCCGCCCTTCCAGGTGCCGTCGAGCGCTTCCTGGGTCGCCTTCTTGTAGTACGGCACCCAGTTGATGACGGCCGAGGCGAGGTGCGCGCTCGGCGCGTACGCGGTCATGTCGCTGTCCCAGCCGAACGCGTACTTGCCGGCCTTGCCTGCGGTCTGCAGCACCGCCGGCGAGTCGGTGTTCTGCATCAGCACGTCGGCGCCGCCGTTGATGAGCGACTGCGCGGCCTCGGTCTCCTTGGGCGGGTTGAACCACTCGTTGACCCAGACGACGCGCGTCTTGACGTTCGGGTTCACCGACTGCGCGCCGAGCGTGAAGCTGTTGATGTTGCGGACGACCTCGGGGATCGGCACCGAGCCGACGACGCCGAGCGTGTTCGTCTTCGTCATG
>DASSRF010000474.1:0-5527 GCA_035701945.1 Caldimonas sp.
CCGGCAGCTTGTCGCTCACCAGGTCGACGCTGCCGTTCCTCACCGCGAGCGGCAGCCGCGGGTCGACGAAGGTCCCGAGCCCGCCCATCTGCGTCACCGCGACGTAGCGGTTCCAGTACGCGACCTCGTCGCCGTCGCCGGTGAACGTGATGCTGTGGATGCCGGCGAGGCCGTACGCCGGCGGGATCACCGCCGGCTTGCTGAGGCCGTCGATGTTGAAGCGCGGGTCGTACTTGCCGCGCCCCCACGACGCGAGCGTCGTCTTCGTCGCGGCGTCGAGCACCGGCGAGAGCGCGATGATCGCGCCGACGTCGAGGTCGCGGTTCGGCCAACCGTCGAGCCGCTTGCCGATGCCGGGAGCGAACGAATCGTCGACCGTCGAGTGACAGAGCGCGCACGTGATGCCGACGCGCGTCAACGTGTCGACGCCGTTGACCGTCGTCACGGTGCCCTTGACGCCGACGACGGCGTCGAGCTTGAGCAGCGCGATCGTCGTCGCCGGGCTCTTCAGGTCGACGGATCCGTTCTGGATTCCGGCGACGACCGCGGGCGGCAGCGCGTCGGCGTCGACCTTGAGACCGACCGCGAGCGCCGTCGTCGGATCGACGGCGGCGGCGATCGGCTCGTTCATCCGCAGCGCGTCGGTCCACTTCGCTTCGTCGCCGAACGTGTCGAAGCGGAAGATCTGCTTGCCTTGCGCGACGAGCGCCTGCTGCTGCGCCGCCGCGTCGTCGTCCGATCCGCCGCATGCGGTCGCGACCGCAGCGACCGCGGCGGCGACCGCGGTGATGCGCACCGCGCGCGTGCGTGTCGCCATCCGTGCCGGATGTCGCGATCTCGTGTCCATGTGCGTGCCTCCTGTCACGCATTCGATGGCGTCGCGCGTGCCGGCGTTCCCGGACCGCGCGCCGCTCGCTGACGCGACGATTCGAATTTCGCTGACACGCCGCACCGCGCCGAACCGACATCAGCGTCTCGATGCGCGCGGAATACTGAAGCCCTCGGTCGCGGCGCCATGCGCCGCTCGGAGTCGGTGATGGACAGTGCTTCGCACGAGATCACGTACCACTCGCTGTTCAGGGGGCCGTCGCTGTGCTTCCCGTGCGACGAGCGCGGCGAGGTGCCGCTCGACTCGCTGAGCGAGCGCGCGCGCGACAACTACTTCTACGCGCGCGCGGTCGTCGGCCTCGAGTACGCGCATCCGTCGATCACCCCGCGCGTGAACGGCTGAGCGGCGATCGCGTGCGCCGCCTGGTCGATCCGGCGATCGGCCGGCGACGCGCGCCTGCTGGCTCGACGACCACCGCCACCCCGCCCCGTCCTGCCGCTGCCTGAGCGTCCGCGGGCCAGAAGCGGATTTCCCCGATAGCATCGTCCCGGTCGCTGTCCGAACATCGTCGCGCTGCGCGGCGCAATCGGCCGCGTCCCGGAGGCCCGATGGATCTCGTCGCTCTCACCGTCGGCGAAGCCGCGGCCGCGCTGCGCCGCGGCGACTTGCGCGCCGCGGACTACGCCGACGCGCTGCTCGCGCAGGCGGCGCGCGGTCGGTCGCTCAACGCCTTCATCCACCATGACCCGGAAGCGGTGCGGGCCGCGGCGGCGGCGGCCGACGCGAGGCGGGCCCGCGGCGAAGCGCTCGGCCCGCTGCACGGCGTCCCGCTCGCGCTGAAGGACAACCTCGACACCGCCGACATGCCGACGACCGGCGGCACGCCGGGGCTGCGCGAGCACCGGCCGAAGCGCAACGCACAGATCGTGCAGAAGCTGCTCGATGCCGGCGCGATCGTCTTCGGCAAGACCAACCTGCACGAGCTCGCGTACGGCATCACCAACCACAACGCCGCGTTCGGCGCCGCGCGCAACCCGTACGACCCGAGCCGCATCCCCGGCGGCTCGAGCGGCGGCGTCGGCGTCGCCGTCGGCGCACGGATGGCGCCCGCCGGCATCGGCTCCGACACCGGCGGCTCGGTGCGCGTGCCCGCGGCGCTGTGCGGCATCGTCGGCTTCCGGCCGACGACGGGACGCTGGTCGCAGCAGGGCATCGTCCCGATCTCGCACACCCGCGACACCGCCGGGCCGATGGCGCGCAGCGTCGCCGATTGCGCGCTGCTCGACGCCGTCGTCACCGGCAGCAGCGCGGCGCCCGCGGCGAGCCTGCGCGGGCTGCGCCTCGGCGTGCCGCGCGCCCACTTCTGGCGAGACGTCGACGCCGAGACGGCACGCCTGCTCGAGGCGGTGCTGGTGCGGCTCAGGGACGAAGGCGCGGTGCTGGTCGAGGCCGACGTTCCCGACGTGACGCGGCTCGACAGCGAAGCCGGCTTCCCGATCGCGCTCTACGAGACGGTCGTCGATCTCGACGCCTATCTCGCCAGCCACGGCTCGACGCTGCGCTACCGCGAGCTCGTCGCGCAATGCGCGAGCCCCGACGTCGCCGCGATGCTGCAGAGCCTGCACGGCGAAGGCGCGATCCCGGAAGCGGGCTACCGACACGCGCTCGACGTGCTGCGCCCGCAGCTGCAGGCGGCCTTCCGCGACCACTTCGCACGCCACGACGTCGCCGCGATCGTCTTTCCGGCGACGCCGCTTCCCGCCGCGCCGATCGGCGACGACGAGACGGTGCTGCTGAACGGCGAGCGCGTGCCGACGTTTCCGACCTTCATCCGCAACAGCGGGCCCGGCAGCGTCGCGGGGATCCCGGGCATCAGCGTTCCCGCGGCGATGACCGCGGCCGGCCTGCCGCTCGGGCTCGAGCTCGACGGCCCCGCCGGCAGCGACGCGCGCCTGCTCGCGATCGCGGCCGCGGTCGAAGACGTGCTGCCCAGGCTGCCGGCGCCGCGGCTGTGACGAGCGCAGACGCGGCCGATGCCGTTTCGCTCGCTCCGGTCGCGCTTCGCGTTCCGGTGATCCACGACAAGACCCGGAGGTCCGCCCCATGAATCGAACCGTCAATCCCTCGCGCCGTCGCATCGTCGTCGCCGCCGGCAGCGCGGCGCTCGGCGCCGGCGTCGTCCGTTCGGCATTCGCGCAGGCGAACGACTTCAAGGTCGGCTTCTTCATCGCGCTGAGCGGGCCGGCAGCGCTGTTCGGGCCGACGCAGCGCGCGTGCGCGGACCTCGCCGCCGAGCGCATCAACAAGGCCGGCGGCATCCTCGGCCGGCCGGTGCGGCTGATCTTCGCCGATGCCGGCGGGCCGCCCGCCGAGACCGCCAAGTCGGCGGTCCGGCTGATGCTCGAGGACAAGGTCGATCTCTTCATCGGCTCGCACGACAGCGCGACGCGCGAGGCCAACATCGCGACCATCAAGGGGCGCACCCCGTACATCTATTCGCCCGTCTACGAAGGCGGCGAGTGCTCGCCCAACGTGTTCTGCCTCGGCGAGACGCCGCCGCAGCAGGCCGAGCCCGCGATCGACTTCCTCGCCAAGGAGAAGAAGGCGAAGACGTTCCACCTCATCGGCGACGATTACGTCTGGCCGCGCAAGGTCAACGAGCAGGTCAAGAAGTTCGTCGCCGCCTCGGGCGGCAAGGTCGTCGGCGAGGAGTACGTTCCGTTCGGCGCGCCCAACAAGTTCGAGGAGGCGGTGACGCGGATCAAGGGCGCGAAGCCCGACGCGGTCGTCGCGACGCTGGTCGGCGCCGACAACGTCAACTTCAACCGCACCTTCGCCGGCTTCGGCCTCGACAAGAGCATCGCCCGGCTGTCGCTCCTGCTCGAGGAGAACACGCTGATGGGAATCGGCGCCGAGAACAGCGGCAACCTGTACTCGTGCATGGGCTACTTCGCCAACAGCCCGTCGGAGGGCGCGAAGGCGTTCAAGGCGGCGTACCTCGCCAAGTACGGCGACAAGGCGCCGCAGCTCGCGACGATCGGCGCCGACTGCTACTCGGCGCTCAACCTCGCGAAGGCGCTGTTCGACAAGGCCGGCGGCGTCGACGCGAAGAAGCTCGCCGCCGCGTCCGAAGGCCTGCCGTTCGACAGCGCGTCGGGGCGCGTCACGATGCGCGGTCGCCAGGTCGACAAGGACATGTACCTCGCCACCTGCAAGGGCACGCAGTTCGAGGTCATCAAGACGATCAAGGGCGTGAAGAGCGGAACCGCCTGCCGCGCCTGAGGGCGACGTCGCGGCGCGGCGATGGATCCGGCCCTGGCATCGCTCGTCGCGCCGGCGCTGAACGCCCTGTTCGGGATCGCGTCGCTCGCGATCGTCGCGCTCGGCCTCGCGGTCGTGCTCGGCCTGCTCGGGGTGCTGAACCTCGCGCACGGCGAGCTCGTCATGGTCGGCGCGTACTGCGCGTACGTCGTCCAGGCGAACGGACTGCCGTACGTCGCTGCGGTGCCGCTCGCGATCGCGCTGTGCGCGATCGTCGGCTGGGCCGTCGAGCGCTGGCTCGTCCGCCCGCTCTACCACCGCCCGTTCGACACGCTGGTCGTGACCTGGGGCCTCAGCCTGCTGCTGCGCAAGATCGCCGAGGCGATCTTCGGGCTCGGCTACAAGAGCCTGAACGAGCCGCTCGGCGGCACGGTCGAGGTGCTCGGCGCGAGCTACCCGCGCTATCGCCTGCTGATCGTCGTCGTCAGTGTCGTCGTCCTCGGCGTGCTGCTCGTCTGGTATCGGCAGAGCCGCACCGGAACGCGCATCCAGGCGATGGTCGGCAACCCGGACCTCGCGCGCGCGCTCGGCATCCCGGTGCGGCGCTACGCGTCGGCGACCTTCGTCGTCGGCACGTGCCTCGCCGGGCTCGCCGGCGTGCTGATCGCGCCGCTCGTGCCGGTGCAGCCGTTCATGGGCCTCGACTACATCCTGATGTCGTTCTTCGTCCTCGTCGTCGGCGGGCTCGGCTCGGTCGCCGGACTCGTCACCGGCTCCGGGCTGATCGGCGGCGTCAACAGCGTCGTCTCGGCGCTCAGCGACAGCACCGGCGGCTACCTCAGCGTGCTCGCGATCGCGATCGTCTTTCTCTGGCTGCGACCGCGCGGCATCCATGCGCGCTGACGGCCGAGCGATCGCAGCGCGCGTCGGCGCTGGCGTCGTCGCGCTCGCGGCGGTGCCGTTCGTCGTCGGCGACTTCTGGGCGTACCAGCTCGGGCTCTTCTATCTTTACGCGATCGCCGCCCTCGGCGTCGGCGTGTGCTGGGGGCGCGCAGGGTTCCTGCCGCTCGGCCAGGGGCTCTTCTTCGGCCTCGCTGCGTACCTCTCGGGACTTGCGCTGATCGCGTTCGAGCAGAGTCCGGGGTGGCTGCTGCTGTTGCTGCCGCTCGCGGCCGCCGCGTCGGGCCTGCTCGCGTTCGCGATCGGCGTGCTCGCCTTTCGCCGTCGCGGCGAGAGCGGCCCCTACTTCTCGATGATCACGCTGGCGCTCGCGCTGCTCGCGTTCCAGCTCGCGAACAACTGGGAGTCGGTGACCGGCGGGTTCAACGGCCTGAAGGGAATTCCCGGCCTGCCCGGCCTGGACAGCTACACGGCGGCCTACGCGGTCGCGGCGGCGGCGCTCGTCGCCGCGGCGCTCCTCGTCGCCTGGCTCTACCA
>DASSRF010000475.1:0-4459 GCA_035701945.1 Caldimonas sp.
GGATGAAGACGCCGACGAGGCCGCCCGCGGCGAACAGCGTGATCGACCAGACGAGCGCGGCGCGCAGCGGCCGCGCGGCAGCGTCGTGGACGCGCCGTCGCGCGACGCGCCGGTCGGCGACGAGTGCCGTGACCACGGCGAGCGCGACCGGGACGATGGCGACGCCGCCGCCCAGACGCATCGCCCACGTCAGCACGTTGCGGTGCTCGACCGAGGCCACCGGGTGCGCGAGGTACGCATACGGCGTCGCGAAGACGCTCGCGAGCGCGAGACCGAACATCAGGAGCGCCATGCGCGGGCTGAGGCGCAGGCGCGCGCCGGCGGCGTCGGCCAGCCACAGCCAGGCGACGAGCATGAGCAGCGTCCAGGTGAACTGCAGCGCGTGGCCGCCGCCCCAGAACACGATCTCGTAGTACGCCTTGCCGGCGAGCGTCGCGGGAACGAGCGCCAGCGACGCCGCGAACGCGAGGATCGCCACCGCGCCCGAGACGGCGGCGGACGTGAGCCCGAAGCGCAGCACGCCTTCGCCGTCGAACGCGGTGCCGAGCGGCACCGCGACGGCGAGGCTGCGCAGCACGAGGCTCGCTGCGCCCGCGGCGAACACCAGCAGTCCGGCGAGAAAGAGCGGCCGATCGAGGACCGGAACGTAGTTGGCCATGATCGGCTCGCCGGTGCCGGCGAACGCCGCGATCGCCATCACTGCGGCGCCGGTCGCGGCGAGCGCGAGCGCCGCCCAGCTCCAGGCGATGCCGCGAGCCGAGCCCGCGATGCTCCAGAGCATGCCCGCGAGCGCGACGAACCAGACGAGCACCGAGAGATCGACGTGGACGACCAGCGCGACACGGAAGAAGTCGACGCCGGGCAGCCACTGGTTGACGAGCGGCGTGCGCGAGAGCACGAGCAGGATCGAGAAGACGCCCGAGCCGATCAGCGCGGCGAGCCCGAGCGCGAGCCAGGCGCGAGCCAGCGCGCGTTGCGGACCGCGGGGGAGGGGAAGTCGATAGCGGAGAGAAGCGTCGTTCATTGCACGGTGATCCCGCCCTTGCCGGGATCGAAGTCGATGACGAGCACCTGCGCCGGAGCGAGGGTCACGTTCGTTTCGCGAACGTGGTCGAAACCGGCGTTGCGGACGTCGTCGCGAATGCGGACGACGAGCCGGTGCGCGCCGGCTGGAACATCGATGCGCCGGTAGTACGCCGACGCACCGTCGCGACGCAGCCCCGCGGGCGGGGCGACGTGATGCAGCACCGGTGCGCCGTCGACGTCGAGCTCGACCGTGATCGGCGAACGCTCGCGCGGGCAGACGCGCGGCGCGCGCATGTTCGGCGGCAGCTTCGCGAGTTCGTCGGCGGTCGCGTCGCGGCAGTCGGCGACCGGCTTTCCCTGTTGCCTGAAGCTGACCTTGATGAGCGCGCGGCCGGGATCGAGCTGGC
The DNA here is from genome assembly GCA_035701945.1 of Caldimonas sp. Lineage (GTDB taxonomy): Bacteria > Pseudomonadota > Gammaproteobacteria > Burkholderiales > Burkholderiaceae_C > Schlegelella_A. The sequence continues at coordinate 1,434 of DASSRF010000475.1, forward strand.
GGTACGTCGGCCAGCTCGAGAAGACCGCGATCGCGGTCGCGAAGAGCGCGTACAGCGCGGCCTGGCCGAGCCACGCCGCCGCAGGGGTCGGCCGCTCAGCCATCGCAGGCCGGCGCGACGCGGTGCGCCGAGCGGCGCAGCCGGCGCTGCGTGCGCCACTCGGCGAGGAAGAACGCGATCATCGTCACGGCGAAGGTCGCACCGCCTGCGATCTCGAGGACGAGGCCCCAGTCGGTCCGGTACGTTCCGGTCTTCGGGTCGTAGACCGTGCAGAGGATGCGCACGCGCTCGATCAGCGCGGTGAGCGGCGCGCCGGACGCGATCGGCGCGGCGCGCAGCAGCCGACGCAGCGGCTCGCCGATCTGCTCTGCGCTCGGTTGCTCGCCGTAGACCTGCGCGACGATGCGGCCGTCCGCGTCGACGACCGAGACGGCGAGCAGGTGATCGAAGCCCGCGGGCGTCGCCGCATAGGTGAAGCCGAACGTGCGCGTCAGCGCTTCGACCTCGGCCGCGGGCGGGCTCAGGAACTCCCAGTTGCGCGCGCGCACGCCGAGCTGCGCCGCGAACGCGCGCAGCGCGGTCGGCGAGTCGAACGGCTGGTGAAAGCCGATGCTGACGACGTTGAAGGCGCCGGCGCCGAACGACGCCGCGAGCCGATCGACGGCGGCGGCGAGCGCGCGCGTCGTCGTCGGACAGATCTGGAAGCACCCGGAGTAGACGAAGCTCACCAGGAGCGGCTTGCCGCGGTAGTCGGCGAGCCGCACCGAGCGTCCCTGGCGATCGAGGAAGCGCCAGTCGCCGACGTCGCGTCCGAGCGCCGCTTCGCTCGCGCGCAGCGCGGTGTCGGCGTCGAGGACGTTCGCGGCGTCGTCGCGGGGCGGCGCGGCGGCCCACGCCGGCGCCAATGCGGCCGCCAGCAGGGCCGTCGCGAGCCGCGTCGTCATCGCAAGAGGGCGTCGAGCGTGGCGCCCGCGAGGACGAAGGTCAGCTGCACGAGCGACGCGAAGAAAGCGGCCATCGCGGTCGCGCGGCTCGGCGCGCGCGCGAGCCGCCAGCTGCGCACGACGAAGATCGCACCGCCCGCCGTCGCACCGGCCAGATAGAGCGGGCCGGCGCCGAATGCGGCAGGCAGCAGCGATGCGGCGACGAGCGCGATCGTGCTCGCGAGCACGGTGCGCGCTGCGCGCTCGACGCCGACGACGACCGGCAGCATCGGCACGCCCGCCGCGCGGTATTCGGCGCAGTTGGCGATGGCGAGGCTCCAGAAGTGGGGCGGCGTCCACAGGAACAGCACCAGTGCCAGGGACGCGCCGAGGCCGCCGATCCGTGGATCGACCGCGGCGGCGCCGGCGAGGACGGCGAAGCTGCCGGCGAGCCCGCCGATCACGATGTTGTAGCGGCTGCGTCGCTTCAACCAGAGCGTGTAGACGACGCCGTAGAAGAACGCGCCGAGGAACGTGTGCAGCGCCGCGATCGGATTGAGTGCCAGCCATGCGCCCGCCACCGACGCGGCGAGCAGCAGCCCGATCACGGCGAGCCAGGCGCGCGAGCGCGGCAGCGCGCCGCTGACGAACGCGCGACGGCGCGTGCGCGCCATCAGGCGATCGGTGTCGACCTCGACGTACTGGTTGAAGGCGCCTGCGGCTGCCGACGCTCCGAGCACCGCGAGCGCGAGCGCGAGCATCTGCAGCAGGCCCGGTGCCGGACCCGGCACGACCGCCATGCCGACCAGCGCGGTCAGCATGATCATCGTCCCGATGCGCAGCTTGAAGATGCCGAGCACTTCGCGCGCCAGATCCCCCGGCCGGCGCCGCGCCGGGCACCCTGCGACGCGGACCGCCTCGTTCATCTCAGCTCAGGCCCCAGACCTGCGACAGGTACTTCCAGTTGATGAAGTAGTACAGGACGAAGGCGACGAGGAAGACCATCGCGAGCACGAACGTTCCCGGCGCGGCGAAGCCGACCGAGCCGTAGCTCTGCACGGCTGCGCTCGGCGCCGTCGGCGGGATCGGCGTGAACGTCGCGTTGCGCTGCCCGGCTTCGAGACGCTTGCCCCAGAGCAGCGAGCCGACCGTGACGTAGATGTAGATCGCGCCGCCGACGATCGCCGCGACGCCGGCGATGCCGACGAGCGCCATCATCAGGTAGGCGGCTCCCGGCCACTCGTAGGCGAGCGCAGCGCCGTTGAACGCCATGTCCCAGTGGCGCCGGGAGACGCCGAGCGTTCCGGCGCCCATCATGACGAGGCAGAAGAAGTACATCGACAGCCCGAACAGCCACGGCTGCCACTTCGCGAGGCCGGGCGCGATCATCTCGCGCTTGAACAGCACCGGGATCAGGAAGTACGTCAGCGCCATGAACGACAGCGTCGTGCCGACGACGACCGTGGCGTGGAAGTGGCCGGGAACGTAGATCGTGTTGTGGATGATCATGTTTAGCTGCTCGGTGCCCATCATCACGCCCGAGATGCCGCCGAGAAAGCCGAAGCCGATGATCGAGATGAAGACGCCCGAGAACACCGGGTTGCCCCACGGCGCCTTGCGCAGCCACTCGAACAAGCCCTTGTCGAAGCCTTTCTTCCGCTGCGCGACTTCCATCGCGCCGGGAACCGTCAGGCCGTGGATCATCGACGCGAGCACCGCGAAGTACATGAAGTAGCTCGTGTTGATGACCTTCCAGCCGGTCGAGAGGCCGGGGTCGGCGAGCAGGTGGTGGGCGCTCGCGAGCTGAAGGAACAGGATGTAGAGCAGGAACGCGCCGCGGCTGACGCGCTCCGACATCGGCTTGGCGCCGAGCGCGATCGCCGCCACCGCGTACCAGATCGAGACGTGGGCGGAGACGTTGATCTGCTGCGACGAATGGCCGAACGCCCACCAGATCATCCGGTACGCGAGCGGATCGACCTTGTCGATGACGCCCATCGAGAGCAGCCAGGTCGGGATCAGGATGATCGCGCCGGAGGCGATCGTGAAGACGGCGATGATCGCCGCCGTCACGGCGCCGAAGGTCACGAGCGGGATCGAGCC
>DASSRF010000476.1:0-3191 GCA_035701945.1 Caldimonas sp.
CGCATTCGCGGCCGCGCTCGAGCACTGGCCGCGCGACGGCGTTCCCGACGCACCCGAGGCGTGGCTGCTGACGACGGCGCGGCGCCGGCTGCACGACCGCTGGCGGCACGCGCGCGTCGAAGCCGACGCCGCGCCGACGCTCGCGATCCTGCTCGACGAGCTCGCCGACGCGCCGGCCGAGGCGCGCTTTCCCGACGAGCGGCTGAAGCTGATGTTCGTCTGCGCGCATCCCGCGATCGACCGCGCGGCGCGGCCGGCGCTGATGCTGCAGGCGGTGCTCGGGCTCGACGCGGCGCGGATGGCGTCGGCGTTCGTCGTCGCGCCGGCGACGCTGTCGCAGCGCCTCGTGCGCGCCAAGGCGAAGATCCGCGCCGCCGCGATCGCCTACGAGGTTCCCGGAGAAGACGAGTGGGACGCTCGCCTCGCCGACGTCCTCGACGCGATCTACGCCGCGTACGGCACCGGCTGGGACGACGTCGCCGGCACCGACCCGGCGAAGAGCGGCCTCGCCGTCGAAGCGCTCGCGCTCGCCGCGATGCTCGCGCGGCTGGTGCCGCACGCCGCCGAAGCGTGGGGCCTCGTCGCGCTGCTCGCGTTCTGCCAGTCGCGCGCGACCGCGCGGCGCGACGAGCGCGGCGATTACGTCCCGCTGCACGCGCAGGACGCGTCGCGCTGGGACCGCGAGCTGATCGCCGCGGCCGAGACGGCGCTCGCCAAGGCGGCGTCGCTCGCCGCCCCTGGCCCGTACCAGCTCGAAGCCGCGATCCAGTCAGCGCACAGTCAGCGTCGGCTCGGCGCCGACGTTCCGCCGGCAGCCATCGTCGGCCTCTACGACGCGCTGGTCGCGCTGCAGCCGACCGTCGGCGCGCTCGTCAGCCGCGCATGCGCGCTCGGCGAAGCCGACGGCGCGGCCGCCGGCCTGGCGGCGCTCGCCGCGCTCCCGGCGCGCGAGGTCGAGACGTACCAGCCGTACTGGGCCGCGCTCGCGCACCTCGCGCGCTCAGCAGGCGACGCCGTCACCGCGGCGAGCGCGCGAACGCGCGCGGTCGGCCTCAGCAGCGACGCCGCGGTGCGCCGCTTTCTCCTCGCCGCCGGATAGCCGCGGCGGCGGGGGCGATACTGCGGGCGAAAGCCCGCCGCGACATGTGCCAGCTCCTCGGCATGAATGCCAATGTGCCGACCGACGTGATGTTCAGCTTCACGGGGTTCGCGACGCGCGCGCAGGAGCACAAGGACGGCTTCGGCATCGCCTTCTTCGAGGACAAGGGCGTCCGCCTCTTCGTCGACACGTCGAGCGCGCGCGAGTCGCCGGTCGCGGCGATGGTGCGCGACTATCCGATCCGCAGCACCAACATCGTCGCCCACATCCGCAAGGCGACGCAGGGCCCCGTCGCGCTCGAGAACACGCATCCGTTCGTGCGCGAGTTGTGGGGGCGCTACTGGGTGTTCGCGCACAACGGCGACCTCAAGGGCTACGCGCCGCGGCTGCACGGCGCGTTCCGTCCGGTCGGCGCGACCGACAGCGAGCGCGCGTTCTGCTGGCTGATGCAGGAGCTCGCCAAGTCGCACGCGCGCGTGCCCGACGTCGGCGAGCTGAGCGCGACCCTCGCCGAGCTGATGGCGCGGATCGCAGCACACGGCGTCTTCAACGCGATGCTGAGCAACGGCCAGGCGCTCTGGGCGCATTGCTCGACGCAGCTGCACCACATCGTGCGCAAGCACCCGTTCGCGCGCGCGTCGCTGCACGACGAGGACCTCACCGTCGACTTCGCCGAGCAGACGTCGCCGAGCGACCGCGTCGCGGTCGTCGTCACCGAGCCGCTGACGAGGGACGAGCAGTGGCTCGCATTCGCGCCGGGCGAGATGCGCGTCTTCGTCGACGGCGAGGTCGCGCGCTGAGCGGTCGTGCCGCGGCGGGCATTTGCAACAAAATGCAGCCCGCCACTTCCGGCACCCCCACCCAATGGCCATCGAGACCTCCGCACCGACTCCGCGCTTCGACATCTTCTACAAGCACGACGAGCTGACCAGGCTGCTGTTCGAATACGCGCAGGCGTTTCCGACGCTGGTCGCGATCCGCTCGATCGGCAAGAGCTACGAAGGGCGCGAGATCTGGGTCGCGACGGTGACCAACACCGACACCGGGCTTGCCGAGGACAAGCCGGCGTTCTGGTGCGACGGCAACATCCACGCCGCCGAGCTGACCGCGTCGACGGCGGTGCTGTACTACCTGCACCACCTCCTCACCGGCTACGGCAGCGACGCCGACATCACCCAGCTGCTCGACACCCGCGCGGTGTATCTCTGCCCGCGGCTGAACCCGGACGGCGCCGAGCTCGCGCTCGCCGACCGGCCGCGCCACATCCGATCGTCGACGCGCCGCTATCCGTTCGACGAGGAGCCGGTCGACGGCCTCACCGCCGAGGACATCGACGGCGACGGCCGCATCCTGTCGATGCGCATCCGCGACCCGCACGGGACGTGGAAGAAATGCGAGAAGGATCCGCGCCTGATGGTCGCGCGCGAGCCGGGCGAGTTCGGCGGCGAGTACTACCGGCTGATGCCCGAGGGCCTGATCAGGAACTACGACGGCCTCACGATCAACGTCAACCCCGACCTCGAAGGGCTCGACCTCAACCGAAATTTCCCTTCGGGCTGGCGGCAGGAGTTCGAGCAGGTCGGCGCCGGCGAGTACCCGACCAGCGAGCCCGAGGTGAAGGCGATGGTCGACTTCGTCGTCGGCCACAGGAACATCGGCGCCGCCGTCAGCTACCACACGCACAGTGGCGTCATCCTGAGGCCGATGGGAACGCAGAGCGACGACGACATGATCCCGGAGGACCTGTGGTCGATCAAGCGCTTCAGCGAGATCGGCGCGAAGCTCACCGGCTACCCGGCGATCAGCATCTGGCACGAGTTCAAGTACCACCCGAAGGAGACCATCGGCGGCACGCAGGACTGGCTGTACGAGCACCTCGGGGCGCTGTTCTGGGTCGTCGAGCTGTGGTCGCCGAACAAGGAGGCCGGCATCGAGGGCTACAAGTGGATCGACTGGTTCCGCGAGCACCCGGTCGAGGACGACCTGAAGCTGCTCAAGTGGAGCGACGAGCAGTGCGGCGGCCAGGCGCACGTCGACTGGAAGCCGTTCCAGCACCCGCAGCTCGGCGCGGTCGAGATCGGCGGCTGGGACA
>DASSRF010000477.1:0-15906 GCA_035701945.1 Caldimonas sp.
TTCACGAACAGCAGCGCGCCGCAGACGACGAGCGCGGCGGCGACGGCGCCGGGAAAGAGCGCCGGGCCGACGTTCTGCCCCGGAATGTTGGGAAAGCCTTGGACGTGCCAGAGGATCGCGCCGCCGAGGAGCGCGAGCAGCACGCCCCAGACCGCGTCGTCGAGCTTCATGCGACCCTTGTCATCCTGAGCGAAAGCGAAGGATCCCGTCGTGCCGGGGCGATCCGGAGAGATCCTTCGCGGGCGCTCAGGATGACTTCGCGGCGCAGCCGCGAAGTCACTTGGCGATGCCGACCGCCTTCATCGTCGCGCCGAGATCGGCGTCCGACTTCGCCATGAAGCGGCCGAACTCGTCGGGGCCGAGGTAGACGACGCCGAAGCCCCGGCTCGCCATGAAGTCGGTGTACTCCTTGCTCGCTGCAATTTTCTTGATCGCGGCGGCGAGCTTGTCGCGGACGTCGTTCGGCAAGCCCTTCGGCGCCGCGATGCCGCGCCACGCGCCGAGCTTCCAGTCGCTGCCGGTGGCAGCCTTGAGCGTCGGCACGTTCGGATACAGCGCCGCCGGCGCGTCGGCCATCACCGCGAGGCTTCGCACCTTGCCGGCGTCGATCAGCGAGCGCGCTTCCGGGAGCGAGCACGGCACGATCTCGACGCCGCCCGCGACCAGGTCCTGCAGCCCCGGCGCGGCGCCGTTCGACGGCACCCACGGCACTGCCGCGGGGTCGACCTTGAGATCCTTCAGCATGCCGGCGATCGCGAGATGCCAGATGCCGCCCTGGCCGGTGCCCGACGCCTTGAACTTGCCCGGGTTCGCCTTGACCGCGGCGACGAGGTCGGCGACGGTCTTGTACGGCGCGTCGGCGCGCACCTGCAAGCCGGCCGGGTCGGAGTTGACGAGGCCGATCGGCGTGTACGACGCGCCCGAGATGTCGGTCAGGCCCTGCCAGTGCATCATGCCGATCTCGACCGTGATCAGGCCGATCGTGTAGCCGTCGGGCGGCGCGCTCGAGATCGCCTGGTGGCCGACGACGCCGCTGCCGCCGGTGCGGTTGACGACGTTGACCGGCTGGCCGAGGTCCTTCTCGAGCAGCGAGCCGATGATGCGCGCGGTCGCGTCGGTGCCGCCGCCGGCGCCCCACGGAACGATCAGCGTCACCGGCCGCTCGGGCCACGCCGCCGCGGCGCTGCCGAGCGCGCCGACGAGAACGGCGGCTGCGAACATCCTGACGAACACGTTGCGCTGCATGGGCTCCTCCTTCGCGTGCGGCCGCACTGTGCCGACGCGGCGCGAGCGCTGCCAGCGGGCTCACCCTAGGCCCTGTCGACGCTGTGGGAGGCTTGCGGAGCGGGAATCGCTCGACGACGCTCAGCCGTGGTGCGGCTCGTGCCGCGCGGGGTCGGCCGCGAGCTCGCTCGCCGCTTCGTCGAGCAGCGTCTCGAGGCGGTTCGGCTCGACCGGCTTCAGCAGGTGATGGCGGTAGCCGGCGACGAGGCTGCGCTGCCGGTCCGAGAGCTGGCCGAAGCCGCTCATCGCGATCGCGTACGGCGGTCGCGCGTCGCCAAGGCGCGTCAGCAGCTCCCAGCCGTTGCCGTCGGGAAGGCCGATGTCGGAGACGAGGACGTCGGCACGCGCCGCCGGGATCGCCTCGATCGCTTCGGCGAGCGTCGACGCCGTCAGCACGGTGTGCCCGAGCTGCTCGAGCAGGAGCTGCAGCAGGAAGCGCGTGTCGTCGTGGTTCTCGACGACGAAGATGCGCAGCGGCCGCGCGCTGCCCGCAACGGGCGCGTCGGCAGCTCCGGGCGGTCGCACGGTGGTCATGACGGTCAGTCGAGCGGCAGTTCGATCGTGAAGGTCGCGCCCCGGCCGCGGCCGCCGCTCGCCGCGGTCAGCGTACCGTGGTGCGCCTCCACCGTCGCCTTGGCAATCGCGAGGCCTAGCCCGAGGCCGCCGAACTCGCTCGTCACCCAGGGCCCTTCCTGAGCGAACGCGTCGAAGATCGTCGACAGCGCCTCGGCGCCGATGCCGATCCCGGTGTCGGCGACGACGATGACGATGTGGTCGCCGACGTTGTTGCTGACGACGCGGACCTCGCCTTCGTCGGCGGTGAACTTCGACGCGTTCTTGAGCAGGTTCCAGATCACCTGCTGCAGCCGCGCCGAGTCGCCGGCGACGACGTGGCGCTCGGCCTCGAGCGCGACCGAGAGCCGCTGCCGCTTGGCGGCGAAGTCGCCGGCGCAGATCTCGACCGCGGCCTGGATGACCTCGTGCATGTCGGTCTGCTCGTGCGCGATCTCGAGCTTGCCGCTCGAGATGCGGGTGACGTCGAGCAGGTCGTCGATCAGCGCCAGCTCGGCCTTGACGTTCCTGCGCAGCACCTCGACCGTGCCGCGCAGCGTCTTCGGCAGCTCGGGATGGCGCTCGAGCGAATGCAGCGCCATCACGATCGGCGTCAACGGCGTGCGCAGCTCGTGCGAGAGGATCGCGAGGAAGCGGTCCTTCGCGAGGTTGGCCGCCTCGGCCTCGGCGCGCGCGCGGCGGTTGTCGACGAGCGCCTGGACGAGCTCGGAGCGGCTCGTCTCGAGCGCGTGCTCGGCGGCGCGCTCGTGGGTGCGGTCGCGGAAGATCTTGAGCAGGCCGAGCGGCGCGCCGCCCTCGCCGTCGCGCATCACCGTCATCACGCCGCTGCCCCAGAAGCGGGTGCCGTTCTTGCGCTGGTGCCAGCGCTCGTCGGCGGCGCGTCCCTCGCTGAGCGCCTGCTGCACCTCGCGCTGCGGCACGCCGGCGGCGCGGTCCTCCTCGGTGAAGATGATGTCGGCGGTGCTGCCGATCGCCTCGTCGGCGAGGAAGCCCGTCATCGCCTCGGCGCCGCTGTTCCAGCCGGTGAGGCGGCGCTTGAGGTCGAGCGTCACGATCGCGTACTCGCGCGCGCTGTCCATGACGAGGCGAAGCCGCTCCTCCGACTCGCGCAGCGCGTGCTGGGTCTCGACGCGGTCGCTGACGTCGATCACGAATGCGACGGCGGCCGAAGCCGTGCCGGCGCCGTCGACGACCGCGGTGACGGCGGCGCTGACCCAGACGATCGAGCCGTCGGCCCGCAGGTAGCGCAGCTCGAGCTCGAACGGCTGGGCGTCGCCGACGATCTTGCGATACGCCGCGGCGTTGCGCTCGCGGTCTTCGGGATGGGCGAGCGCGAACACCGACGTGCCGACGAGCTCTTCGGGCGTCCTGCCGACCATCTGCCCGAAGCGCGCGTTGGCGTGCGTGATGCGCCCTTCGAGGTCGCTGCGGACGAAGCCGGCCGCCGCCTGCGTGACGATGGTGCGGAAGAGCAGCTCCGACTCGTGCAGCGCCTCGGCGGTGCGGCGCCGCTCGGTGATGTCGACGAAGACGAGGACGACGCCGCCGATGCGGTCGTCGACGTCCCGGTACGGCCTCAGCCGCGCCATCAGCCAGCGCTCGCCGAAGCGCACCTCGCGCTCGACGTTCTTCAGCTCCCTGACGACGCTCCTCGCGTCGTCGTCGAGCTGCGGATAGTCGAGCCGGTTGGCGAGGTCGCTGAGCGGGCGGCCGACGTCGGCGGGGATCAGGTTGAAGAGCTCGACCGCGGTCGGCGTGAACAGCGAGATGCGCAGCTCGCGGTCGAGAAAGACGGTCGGGATCGCCGTCCCCGACATCAGGTTCTGCAGGTCGGCGTTGGTGCGGCCGAGCTCGTCGAGCTTGACCTTGAGCTCCTGGTTGATCGTCGACAGCTCTTCGTTGATCGACTGCAGCTCTTCGCGGCTCGTCTCGAGCTCCTCGCCCGAGGAGCGCAGCTCCTCGTTCATCGCCTGCAGCTCTTCGTTGCTCGCCTTCAGCTCCTGCGCCGTCGCGTCGCCCTGGTCGGTCGCCTCGCGCAGGTGCCACTTGAGCTCGTCGACCTGCTGCTGCAGCTGGCGGACGTGGGCGTCGTCGCTCGGCGCCGGGACGCGGCGCGCCGGCTCGGCGTGCTGCGCGGCGTGGAAGGTGACGAGCAGATAGCCGGGAGCGAGGTCGGGCGCCGCGGCGACGCGGATGACGACCGACTCCTCGCCGCGGCCGTACGCGATCGGCGCCGTCTCGACCTCCTCCTGGCCGCCCTGCGCCGACTCGAACGCCGTGCGCAGGTCGACGACGAGGACGGGGTCGATCGCGACAAGGAGCTGCGTCGTCGGCTCGCCGGCCGGATAGCGCAGGAAGCGGCCGGCGCGCTCGGACAGGTGGACGATCGAGTAGTCGCTGTCGACGACGATCGACGCCGGGGCGAAGCGCTCGATGAGCTTCAGGTGCAGCTCGCGCGCGAACCCGGTCGCCTGGGCGTCGAGAAACGGCGGCGGCGGCCGGAAGTCGCGCTGCGGCACGCCGAGCGGGCCGCCCTCGTCCTTGGCCCGGCGCTGCGCGAGCGAGCGCGCCAGCACGCCGTCGCCGAGCGGCATCGGCAGCCGCAGCTCGCCCACCGGCAGCGGCTCGAAGACGCGGTGCTTCTTGTCGAGCGGACGAAAGAGCATGTCGTCCGAATCGACCGTCTCGGAAACGCCGAGGAAGAGCCGCCCCGTCGGCCGCAGCGCGAAGTGGAGCGTGCGCAGCACGCGCAACTGCGCGTCGCGGTTGAGGTAGATGAGGAGGTTGCGGCAGCTGACGAGGTCGAGGTGCGAGAACGGCGAGTCCTTGAGGATGTCGTGGACGGCGAAGACGATGATCTCGCGCAGCTCGGTGCGGATGCGGTAGCCGAGCGGCTCGCGGTTGAAGAACTTGCGCAGCCGCTCCTCGGAGACGTCGGCCGCGATCGCCGGCGGATAGACGGCGGCGCGCGCGACCCGGATCGACTCGTCGTCGAGGTCGGTCGCGAACACCTGCAGCGCCGGCGGCGAGTCGAGTTTGCGCACGTGCTCGACGAGCAGCATCGCGATCGAGTACGCCTCCTCGCCGGTCGCGCACGCCGGCACCCAGACGCGCACCTCGTCGCCGGCCCGCTTGCCCTCGAACAGCGACGGGATCTGCGCGGCGAGCGCGTCGAACGCGTCGCGGTCGCGGAAGAAGTTGGTGACGCTGATCAGCAAGTCCTGCAGCAGCGCGTTGGCTTCGCCGGGGTGGGTGCGGATGAACTTGACGTACTCGTGGAGATCGCCGAGGCCGCACACGCCCATCCGCCGCGCGATCCGGCGCAGCATCGTCGCCCGCTTGTAGCTGGTGAAGTCGCGCCCGGTGTTGGCGCGGATGTAGCGCAGCAGCGACTCGTACGCGGCGTCGAGCTCCTCGGCCGCCGGGCTCGCCTCGTCGGTCGCCTTGTCCTCGCGCGGCAGCACCAGCCGCTCGCGCAGGGTGCCGTATTCGGCGATCCGCGCCGGCATGTCGGCGACGCGCAGGATCCAGTCGATGACGCCGGTCGCGATCGCCGAGCGCGGCATGCCGTCGTGCTCGGCCTCGTCGGGGTCCTGCGCGATCGTCAGGCCGCCGCGCTCCTTGACGCGGCGAACGCCGACCGCGCCGTCGCCGTCGGCGCCGGAGAGGACGATCGCGGTCGCCTGCGGCCCGGCGCTGTCGGCGAGGGTGCGGAAGAAGAGGTCGACGGCGACGCGGCGGCCGCGGTCGGGGCTGAGGTCGCCGCAGACGAGGCTGCCGTCGGTCGAGATCAGCGTCTTGCCCGGAGCGATGACGTAGACGTGGTCGGGCTCGACCACGGCCGTCTGGTCGACCTGGCGCACCGGCATCCGCGTCGAGCGCTGCAGGATGTCGGCGAGCATGCTCGAATGGTCGGGGGCGAGGTGGACGACGACGACGTACGCGTAGCCGCTCTGTTCGGGGACGGCGGCGAAGAACTCCTTCAGCGCCTGGATGCTGCCGGCCGAGCCGCCGAGGCCGACCAGCGGCTGCGACGAGAACAGCCGGGTCGGCACCGCGTCGTCGGCGAGCGCGGCGAGGCTCTCCTCGGCGTGGTCGGGCGCGGGCTGGATCCGCGGCTCGCCGTCGCGCTTCGCGCGCGCGTCGGCGCTGTCCTGCGCCGGTCGCGCGGAAGGAGCGGGAGAGGCCGAGCTGTCGTCCATCGCGTCCGGTCTCTTCGCGGAGCAATCGGCGCGCCGCCGGAGTGGACAGTCATTGTGAACCTCGCGGACTTATTCCCACGTAGGGAGATGTCGCAGGTCGAGAACCGCCAGCCGCGTTCGCGCAACGGCGCTACGATGGCACGCCCCGGCCCCCGCACCCGCCCCAGCGCCATGAACGTCGTCGAGAAGGCCTTCGCCGCCGCCATGGTCGTCGCCTGCGTGGTGCTGCTGCTGCGCATGCTGCTCAGGCCGCGCCGTCGCGCCCGCGTCGACGCTTCGGTGCGCAAGCAGGCCGCGGTCTGGCGCAGCCGCGTCGTCCGCGCCGCGCTCTGGCCCGCCGCCGAGCTGCGCGCGCGCCGCGAGACGAAGGAAGCGATCCGCCGCGCCCAGCGCTCGGCGAGCGAGCGCGAGGGCAACGTCATCAGCCCGAAGGCGTTCAAGGGCCGCCGCCGCGACCTGCACTGACGGGCCGCGCGGCTGCGGCCGCGTGTGCTAGCGTGCCGCGCATGCGGATCGCCCTGCCCGATCTCCTCGCATCCCGCAAAGGGCGCCTGACCGCGTTCTTCCTGCTCTACGTGACCGAGGGCATCCCGCTCGGCTTCACGGCGACCGCGATCGCGGCGCAGATGCGCCGCCAGGGGCTCGGGCCGGCGGCGATCGGCGCCTTCGTCGGCTCGCTCTACCTGCCGTGGGCGTTCAAGTGGGCGGTGGGTCCGTTCGTCGACGTCTTCTCGTCGGACCGCTTCGGCCGCCGCCGCACCTGGATCTTCCTGATGCAGCTCGGCATGTGCGCGACGCTGCTCGTCGCGATGGGCGTCGACTTCGTCGGCCAGATCGGTCTCTTCACGGCGGTGATCTTCCTCCACAACGCGTTCGGCGCGACGCAGGACGTCGCGATCGACGCGCTCGCGGTGAGCGCGCTGCCCGAGGACGAGCGCGGCTCGGCGAACGGCTTCATGTTCGCGGGCGCGTCGATCGGGCAGACGATCGGCGGCTCGGGCGTGCTCTTCCTGACCGGCGTGATGCCGTTCACGTCGACCTATGTCTTCGTCGTCGCCTGCATCTTCGCGATCACCGCGTTCGTCGTCCTGCCGCTGCGCGAGAAGGCGATGAGCGTCGCCGAGGCGCAGGCGCGCAAGGCGAGCACGGTCGGCCGCGAGCTGGCGCGCTTCGTCCGCGAGGCGTGGACGGCGTTCACCGGCTCGCGCGCCGCGCTGGTCGGCGTCTTCGCCGCGCTGCTGCCGGCCGGCGCGTACGCGCTCAGCCTCGCGCTGCAGTCGAACCTCGCCGTCGAGCTCGGCCTCGACGACAACCAGATCGCGCAGCTGAACCTGATCTGCACCGTCATCTTCGCGCCGTTCTGCATCCTCGGCGGCTGGGTGTCGGACCGCTTCGGCCGCCGCTCGTCGCTCGCCCTCTTCGCGTTCCTCACCGTCGTGCCGACGCTCTGGCTCGCGTACGTGATGTGGCAGGCGGGCTGGATCATGCCGGTCGACATCAAGACGCCGAACCGGCCGCATCCGTCGACGGCGCTCGTCTTCACGTTCTGGGCCGCGTGCATCGTCTACAACGTCTTCCAGGGCCTCTACTACGGCATCCGCACGGCGCTCTACATGGACATCACCAACCCTGCGGTCGCGGCGACGCAGTTCACCGCGTACATGGCGCTGCTCAACCTGTGCATCTCGTACACCGCGTGGTGGCAGGGCCATGTCGTCGAGTGGCTCGGCTATCCGCTGACGCTCGTCCTCGACTGCGCGTTCGGGATGTCGGCGCTGCTCCTGCTGCCGCTGATGCGGCCGCAGCGCGCGACGACGAGAGCGAGCGAAGAAACGGCAGGAACCTCGCCGGCGACGGCCTGACGCTTTTTTTGCGACGATCGGGCATGGACGCGCCGGAGCACCTGCGGTCGTGGATCGGCCGCACCGAGCAGCGCAGCGACACCGTCACCGCGGCGCCGCTCGCCGCGCTCGCCGCGACGCTCGACCGCGACGACCCGCCGCCGGGCGCGGGCTCCGCGGTGCCGCCGCTCTGGCACTGGCTCTACTTCCTGCCGACCGCGCGCCAGAGCGAGCTCGGCCCCGACGGCCATCCCCGCCGCGGCGGCTTCCTGCCGCCGGTCGAGCTGCCGCGGCGGATGTGGGCCGGCGGCCGCCTGACCTTCGCGCGCCCGCTTCGCGTCGGCGAGGTCGCGACGCGGACATCGCGGATCGACGACGTGACGGCGAAGGACGCGCGCTCGGGCCCGCTCGTCTTCGTCACCGTCCGCCACGAGATCTCGACGCGCGAAGGCCACGCGCTCGGCGAGGAGCACGACATCGTCTACCGCGGCCTGCCGGCGCCCGGCAGCGCGGCGACGCCGCCGCGCGCGCCGAGCGACGAGACGTTCGCGCGCACGATCGTTGCCGACGACGTGCTGCTCTTTCGCTACTCGGCGCTGACGTTCAACGGCCACCGCATCCACTACGACCGCCGCTACGTCACCGAGGTCGAGGGCTATCCCGGGCTGGTCGTGCACGGGCCGCTGATCGCGACGCTGCTGCTCGACCTGCTGCGCCGCGAGCATCCCGACGCGACCGTCGCGCGCTTCGACTTCAAGGCGGTCAGCCCGCTGTTCGACCTGCACCCGTTCGAGGTCTGCGGGCGGGCCGAAGGCGAGCGCCGGTTCGCGCTCTGGGCGCGCAACCACGAAGGCGGGCTCGCGATGCAGGCGACCGCCGAGCTCGCCTGACGACGCAAACGGCGATGGTCCGCAGCGCGCCCGACCGCTACCAGGAGATCCGCGACGCGGTGCGGGCGCTCTGCGCGCAGTTCCCCGATTCGTACCACCGCGAGATCGATGCCGCGCGCGGCTATCCCGAGGCGTTCGTCGCCGCGCTGACGTCGGCCGGCTGGCTCGCCGCGCTGATTCCGCAGGAGTACGGCGGTTCGGGGCTCGGCCTCGCCGAGGCGAGCGTCGTGATGGAGGAGATCAACCGCTCGGGCGGCAACGCCGGCGCGTGCCACGGCCAGATGTACCACATGGGAACGCTGCTGCGCCACGGCAGCGAGGCGCAGAAGCGCTTCTGGCTGCCGAGGATCGCGAGCGGCGAGTGGCGGCTGCAGTCGATGGGCGTGACCGAGCCGACCAGCGGCACCGACACGACGAAGATCCGCACCACCGCGACCAGGCGCGGCGATCGCTGGGTCGTCAACGGCCAGAAGGTCTGGATCTCGCGCGTCCAGCACAGCGACTGGATGATCCTGCTCGCGCGCACGACGCCGCTCGCCGACGTCAGGAAGAAGACCGAAGGGATGTCGATCTTCATGGTCGACCTGCGCGCCGCCGAGCGAAGCGGCATGACGGTGCGGCCGATCGCCAACATGGTCAACCACGAGACCAACGAGCTCTTCTTCGAGAACCTCGAGATCCCGGCCGAGAACCTGATCGGCGAGGAGGGCCAGGGCTTCAGGTACATCCTCGATGGCCTCAACGCCGAGCGCACGCTGATCGCCGCCGAGTGCATCGGCGACGGCCGCTGGTTCATCGACCGCGTCACCGCGTACGCCGGCGAGCGCGTCGTCTTCGGCCGGCCGATCGGGCAGAACCAGGGCGTGCAGTTCCCGATCGCCGAGGCGCACATCGAGGTCGAGGCCGCCGACCTGATGCGCTTCAGGGCGTGCGCCCTCTTCGACGCGCACGAGCCGTGCGGCGCCGAGGCGAACATGGCGAAGTACCTCGCCGCCAAGGCGAGCTGGCAGGCCGCCGACGCGTGCCTTCAGTTCCACGGCGGCTTCGGCTTCGCGCACGAGTACGACGTCGAGCGCAAGTTCCGCGAGACGCGGCTCTACCAGGTCGCGCCGATCTCGACCAACCTGATCCTCAGCTACGTCGCCGAGCACGTGCTCGGGCTGCCGCGGAGCTTCTGAACGTGCCGCACGTGACACGCGTGGCATGAAGCCGCTCGAAGGCATCACCGTCGTCGCGCTCGAGCACGCGATCGCGGCGCCGTTCTGCACGCGCCAGCTCGCCGACCACGGTGCGCGCGTGATCAAGGTCGAGCGTCCGGGCAGCGGCGACTTCGCGCGCGGCTACGACAGCCGCGTCCAGGGCCTCGCGTCGCACTTCGTCTGGACCAACCGCAGCAAGGAAAGCCTGACGCTCGACCTCAAGCACGCCGAAGCGGCGCCGATCCTCGCCCGGCTGCTCGCGCGCGCCGACGTCCTCGTGCAGAACCTCGCGCCCGGAGCGGCGGCGCGGATGGGCCTCTCGCACGAGGCGCTCGCGCCGGCGCACCCGCGCCTCGTGGTGTGCGACATCTCGGGCTACGGCGACGACGCCGGGCGCCCCGGCCCGTACCGCGACAAGAAGGCGTACGACCTGCTGATCCAGAGCGAATCGGGGTTCGTGTCGATCACCGGAACCGCGGACGAGCCGGCCAAGGCCGGCTGCTCGATCGCCGACATCGCCGCCGGCATGTACGCGTACAGCGGCATCCTCGCAGCGCTGCTCGAGCGCGAGCGCACCGGCCGCGGCCGGCGGATCGACGTCTCGATGCTCGAGAGCATGGTCGAGTGGATGGGTTATCCGCTCTACTACGCATTCGACGGCGCCGAGCCGCCGCCGCGGACCGGCGCCGCGCACGCGACGATCTATCCGTACGGCCCGTTTCCGGCCGGCGACGGCCGCACCGTCATGCTCGGCCTGCAAAACGAGCGCGAGTGGCAGGTGTTCTGCGCGCGCGTCCTCGGCCGCCCCGAGCTCGCGACCGAGCCGCGCTTCGCGTCGAACGCGGCGCGCACGGTCGCGCGCGCCGAGCTGCGCGCGATCATCGTCGCGACGTTCGCGGAGCTGACCGCCGAGCAGGTCGTCGCGCGGCTCGACGAGGCGCAGATCGCCAACGCGCGCGTCAACACGATGGCCGAGGTGTGGGCGCATCCGCAGCTGCAGGCGCGCGCGCGCTGGAGCGAGGTCGCGACGCCGTCGGGCCCGGTGCCTGCGCTGCTTCCCCCCGGCGTGCGCGACGCGAGCGAGGTCCGGATGGACGCCGTCCCCGCGCTCGGCGCGAATACCGACGCGCTGCTCGCCGAGCTCGGCTTCGATGCCGCCGAGATCGCGCGGCTGCACCGCGAAGGCGCGGTCTGAGCCGCGCGCGAACGAAGGAGCCCACGATGGCAGAACGCTCGCACGGTGAAACGCTCGCCGCGTTCGCGGCGTCGCTCGACGTCGCGGCGATTCCCGCCGCGGTCCTCGACCGCGCCGAGGACCTGATGATCGACTGGCTCGGCTCGGCGCTCGCCGGCAAGGGCGCGCGCCCGGTCGAGACGATCGCGCGCTTCGCCGAGAAGATGGGGCCGGGCGACGGCCCGAGCGAGGTGCTGATCCATCGCCGCGGCTCGAGCCCGCTCGTCGCCGCGATCGCCAACGCCGCGGCGTCGCACGTCGCCGAGCAGGACGACCTCCACAACAGCTCGGTGCTGCACCCGGCGACGGTCGTCTTTCCGCCGGCGCTCGCGGTCGCGCAGTCGATCGGCGCGAGCGGAAGCGAGCTGCTCGCCGCGGTCGTCGCCGGCTACGAGGTCGGCGTTCGCGTCGGCGAGTTCCTCGGCCGCTCGCACTACCGCATCTTCCACACGACCGGCACCGCGGGGACGCTCGCCGCCGCCGCCGCAGTGGGCCGGTTGCTCGGTCTCGACGGCGAACGGATGGCGCACGCGTTCGGCTCGGCGGGAACGCAGGCTGCCGGACTCTGGGAGTTCCTCCGCGAAGCCGCCGACTCGAAGCAGCTGCACACCGCGCACGCCGCGTCGGCGGGGCTGACCGCCGCGTACCTCGCCGCCGACGGCTTCACCGGCGCGCGCCGCATCCTCGAAGGCGCGCAGGGCATGGGCGCGGCGTTCTCGCGCGACGCCGAACCGGCGCGGCTGGTCGACCGGCTCGGCGCACGCTGGGCGCTCGCCGAGACCTCGTTCAAGTTCCACGCGTCGTGCCGGCACACGCATCCCGCCGCCGACGCGCTGCTGCACGCGATGCGCACGAACGGCATCGCTGCCGCCGACATCGAAACCGTCACCGCGCACGTCCACCAGGGCGCGATCGACGTCCTCGGGCCGGTCGTCGATCCGCAGACCGTGCACCAGTCGAAGTTCTCGATGGGCACCGTGCTCGGCCTCGTCGCGCTCCGCGGCAGCGCCGGCCTCGCTGACTTCGACGCGCACTGGCGCGACGCCGACGTCGCAGCGTTCCGCGACCGCGTCGCGATGGCGCTCGACGCCGACGTCGATGCCGCGTACCCGGCGCGCTGGATCGGCAAGGTGACGGTGCGGACGCGCGACGGCCGCACCTTCGCCGCGCGCGTCGACGAGCCGAAGGGCGATCCCGGCAATCCGCTCGACCGCGCCGGGATCGAGGGCAAGGCCGAGCGGCTCGCGGCGTACCGCGACGGCGCGAGCGGCGCCGAGATCCGGCGCGCGATCGCGCGCATCCGCGCGTTGCGCGAGACGCCGCGCGTCGGCTTCCTGCTCGCCTGAGGCAGCGGCGATGCTCGCGCGCTCGTACCTCTTCGTCCCCGCCGACCGTCCCGAGCGCTACGCCAAGGCGCTCGCGAGCGGCGCCGACGCGGTGATCGTCGACCTCGAGGATGCGGTCGCGCCGGCCGCGAAGGACGGCGCGCGCGCCGCGCTCGCCGCCTGGCTCGACGGCGGCGGCGACGCGAGCGGCATCGCGGTGCGCATCAACGACGCCGCGAGCGCGGCGTTCGCGAGCGATCTCGCGCTCGTCGCGCGGCCGCGCGTCGCTGCCGTCGTCGTGCCGAAGGCCGAGAGCGTCGACGTCCTCGCGCGCGTCCGCGCCGCGGCGCCGAATGCAGCGCTGCTGCCGCTCGTCGAGACCGCCGCCGGAATGGCGAACGCGCGCGCGCTCGCGCGGGTGAGCGGAGTCGAGCGGCTGCTGTTCGGCTCGATCGACCTGCAGCTCGACCTCGCGATCGAAGGCGACGGCGACGAGCTGCTCGCGTTTCGCAGCGAGCTCGTTCTCGCGTCGCGGCTCGCCGGAATCGCGGCACCGGTCGACGGCGTCTGCACCGCGATCGACGACGCCGCCACGCTCGAATCGGACACGCGGCGCGCGCGCCGCCTCGGCTTCGGCGCGAAGCTGTGCATCCATCCGCGCCAGATCGCGACCGTGCACGCCGCATTCGCGCCGAGCGCGGACGAGGTCGCGTGGGCGAAGCGCGTCGTCGCCGCCGCCGAGGCGAGCGCCGGCGGCGCGGTCGCGGTCGACGGCACGATGGTCGACCGTCCGGTGCTGCTGCGCGCGCACGCGCTGCTCGCCCGCCGGCGCTAGGGCCGTTGCGAAGAGAGCAGCGTGGGCGGGCACGCCGTTCGCCCTGCGGCGCGGCGGCGGCCGTCGGCCGCGTCGTCGCGTCGGGTTGCCATCGATTGCAGCGCTTTGCGGGCGTCGCTATGGTGCCCCGATCGACGTCGCTCCGGCGCCTGCCGCGAGCGACCATTGAATACAGGAGACCTCCCATGAAGCTCTTCGCGACCATCGCTGCCGCCGTGCTCGGCGCGACTCTCGCCGCCGGCACCGCGCACGCCCAGATGGTGATCAAGTTCAGCCACGTCGTCGCCGACAACACCCCGAAGGGCCAGGCGGCGCTCAAGTTCAAGGAGCTCGCCGAGAAGAAGCTGCCCGGCAAGGTGACCGTGCAGGTCTTCCCGAGCTCGCAGCTGTTCGGCGACGCCAAGGAGCTCGAGGCGCTGCTGCTCGGCGACGTCCAGTTCATCGCGCCGTCGCTCTCGAAGTTCGACCGCTACACGAAGAAGCTCCAGCTGTTCGACCTGCCGTTCCTGTTCGACGACATCGACGCCGTCGACCACTTCCAGTCGACGCCGCAGGGCAAGGCGCTGCTCGAGTCGATGAAGGGCCGCGGCCTGCTCGGGCTGGCGTACTGGCACAACGGCATGAAGCAGCTGTCGACCAACAAGGACCAGCTCAAGCGCCCCGAGGACGTCAAGGGCCTGAAGTTCCGCATCCAGGCCTCCGACGTGCTCGAGGCGCAGTTCCGCGCGCTCGGCGCCAACCCGCAGAAGATGGCGTTCAGCGAGGTCTACCAGGCGTTGCAGACCGGCGTCGTCGACGGCCAGGAGAACACCTGGTCGAACATCTACTCGCAGAAGTTCTTCGAGGTGCAGAAGACGATCGCCGAGACCAACCACGGCGTCATCGACTACATGGTCGTGACCAACGCCAAGTGGTGGGACGGCCTGCCCGCGGACATCAAGAAGGGCCTCTCCGAGGCGATGGCCGAAGCGACCGCGTACGGCAACAAGATCGCCAACGACATCAACGAAGGCGACAAGAAGCGCATCGCGCAGGCCGGCAAGGCGAAGATCCAGCCGCTCACCAAGGACGACGTCGCCGCCTGGCGGAAGGCCATGGAGCCGGTCTGGAAGAAGTTCGAGGGCGACATCGGCCGCGACCTGATCGACGCGGCGCTGAAGGCGAACAAGTAGCGGCGCACCTCCGCAGCGACGCGACTCGAATGCGCTGGCTCGAACGCCTCGAGGAAGGCCTGATCGCCTTCCTCATGGCGGCGCTGACGCTGACATCGTTCATCCAGGTCGTCGCGCGCTACGTCTTCAACTACAGCTTCGTCTGGGCGCTCGAGCTCAACACCGTCTTCTTCGCCTGGCTGATCTTCGTCGGCATGTCGTACGGCGTGCGCGTCGGCGCGCACATCGGCATCGACGCCGTCGTCCGTACGCTGCGGCCGCGCGCCGCGCGCATCGTCGGCATGGTCGGCGCGGCGCTGTGCGTCGCCTACGCGCTGATCGTCCTCGTCGGCGGCTGGCGCTACGTCGTCAAGATGTACGACGTCGGCATCGAGATGCAGGACCTGCCGATCGCGCAGTGGATCCCGCGGATCGTGCTGCCGCTCGGCTTCGCGCTGCTCGCGCTGCGTTTCGGGCAGGCGTTCGTCCGCCTCTGGCGCGGCGAGTCGACCTCGTTGCTCCACGACGAGGCGGCCGAGGCGCTGAAGCTGCGCGACGGGCCCGGCGGCGTCGCGCTCGGCGAGGTGAAGGAATGACGACGGCGGCGCTGTTCGCGATGCTCGCCGTGTTCATGGTGCTCGGCATGCCGGTCGCCGTCGCGCTGGGCCTGTCGTCGCTGCTGACGATCCTCTTCTTCGCCCAGGACTCGCTGGCGTCGCTGGCGCTCAAGCTGTTCGAGACGTCGGAGCAGTTCACGCTGCTCGCGATCCCGTTCTTCATCCTCGGCGGCACGTTCATGACGACCGGCGGCGTCGCCAAGCGGATGATCCGCTTCGCCAACGCCTGCATCGGCCACATGCGCGGCGGCCTCGCGATGGCGTCCGTCCTCGCGTGCATGCTGTTCGCCGCGGTCTCGGGGTCATCGCCGGCGACCGTCGTCGCGGTCGGCTCGATCGTCATCGCCGGCATGGTCCGCGCCGGCTATCCGCAGAACTTCGCGACCGGCGTCATCTGCAACGCGGGCACGCTCGGCATCCTGATCCCGCCGTCGATCGTGATGGTCGTCTACGGCGCGGCGACCGAGACGTCGGTCGGCCAGCTCTTCATGGCCGGCGTCGTGCCCGGGATCGTCCTCGGCCTCATGCTGATGGTCGCGATCTATCTTCGCGCAGGCACGCTCGAGATTCCGAAGCAGCCGCGAGCGAGCGTGCGCGACATCGTCGTCTCGGGACGCGAGTCGCTCTGGGGCCTGATGCTCATCGTCATCATCCTCGGCGGCATCTACGGCGGCATCTTCACGCCGACCGAGGCGGCCGCGGTGGCCGCCGTCTACGCGTTCCTGATCGCGGTGTTCGTCTACCGCGACATCGGC
>DASSRF010000478.1:0-2888 GCA_035701945.1 Caldimonas sp.
GAGCGCTCGGTCGCCGGCGAAGAGACGGTGCTCGTCGCCGACATCGGCGGCGGCACGTCGGACTTCTCGCTCGTGCGCGTCGGCGCGACGCGGCGCGACGCGCTCGACCGCAGGCGCGACATCCTCGCCAACCACGGCGTCCACATCGCGGGCACCGACTTCGACCGCCGCGTCGAGCTCGCGAGCATCCTGCCGCTGCTCGGCTTCGGCGCGTTCGGCCCGGGCGGCGACGGCGCGCCGCCGCGCGAAGTGCCGAGCGCGGTCTACTTCGACCTCGCGACCTGGCACCTGATCAACACCGTCTACCACCCGCAGCGCGTCGCCGAGCTGCGCAGCATGCGCTCGTTCTACGCCGATCCGGCGCTGCACCGGCGGCTCATGACCCTCGTCACGCGGCGCCTCGGCCACGACCTCGTCGCGCGCGCCGAGGCGGCGAAGATCGCCGTCGCCGGCGGCGGAGCCGTCGCGATCGAGCTCGGCCACGTCGAGCGCGGGCTCGCGAGCCGGCTCGATGCCGCCGGGCTCGGCCGCGCCGTCGATGCCGACCTCGAACGGATCGTCGCCGCCGCGCGGGCGACCATCGCGCAGGCGGGGCTCGTCGGCGGCGACGTCGACACGCTCTATCTCACCGGAGGCTCGACCGGGCTCGCCTTGCTCAACGACCGCCTCCTGAGCGCGTGCCCGGGCGCGCGAGTCGTCCGCGGCGACCGCTTCGCGAGCGTCGCGACCGGACTCGCGCTCTACGCGCAGCGCCGCTTCGCGACGCGCGGCAGCCGCTGACCGTCAGTCGTCGAGCACCGCGGCCATCGCCCGCGCGGTCGCCTCGACGTTGCCGGTGTTGAGGCCGGCGACGCACATCCGCCCCGAGCGGACGAGGTAGACCGCGAACTCCTCGCGCAGGCGGTCGACCTGCCGCGGCGACAGCCCGGTGTAGCTGAACATGCCGCGCTGGCGAAGGAAGTACGAGAAGTCGCGGTCCGGCATCTTCTCGGCGAGGACGCGGTGCAACGCGGCGCGCATCGCCCGGATCCGATCGCGCATCGCGCCGAGCTCGCCTTCCCACTCGCGGCGCAGGTCGGGCTCCGAGAGGACCGCGGCGACGATCTGGCCGCCGTGGATCGGCGGGCTCGAGTAGTTGCGGCGCACCGTGAACTTGAGCTGGCCGAGGACGTTGGTCGCCTCGGCGGCGACGGCGCAGACGACGCTCAGCGCGCCGCAGCGCTCGCCGTACAGGCTCATGCTCTTCGAGAACGAATTGGCGACGAAGAAGGCGAGCGGACGGCCGTCGCGATCGCGCGCGGCGGCGAGCGCGCGCAGCGCATAGGCGTCGTCGTCGATGCCGTCGCCGAAGCCCTGGTAGGCGAGGTCGAGGTAGGGCACGAGCTCGCGCCGCGACAGGATCGGCACGAGCGCGTCCCACTGCGCACGCGTGAGGTCGACCCCGGTCGGGTTGTGGCAGCACGCGTGCAGGAGGACGACGCTCTTCGGCGGCAGCCGTTCGATCGCGCTGCACATGGCGTCGAACGCGAGGCCGCCGCTCGCCGAGTCGTAGTACGGATAGTCGTGCACCGCGAGGCTGGCGCCTTCGAACATCGAGCGGTGGTTCTCCCAGCTCGGCTCGCTCACCCAGACGGCGCTTCCGGGCAGCCAGCGGGCGATGAAGTCGGCGCCGACCTTGAGCCCGCCGCTCGAGCCGATCGACTGGATCGTCGCGACGCGGCCGCCCTGCACCGCCTCGTGGCCGGCACCGAAGAGGAGCGCCTGCACGGCGGCGCGGAAGTTGGCCGCGCCCTCGATCGGCAGGTAGGGCTTCGGCGCATCGCGCGCGACGACCTGCTCCTCGGCGCGACGGACCGACGCGAGGACCGGGATCCGCCCCGCGTCGTCGAAGTAGATGCCGATCGACAGGTTGATCTTGCCGGGCCGCGGGTCCTTCTGGAAGTCCTCGTTGAGGCTCAGGATCGGGTCGCCGCCGAACGGCTCGACGTGCGCGAACATCGTCATGGCGTCGGCCGATCGCCGCGCCGCCGCAAGACCGGCCGCGTCCACTCGGGGGGCAGCGAACGAAGAGAGCTCGGGGGCTTCATTGCCCGAGGGCCGCCTCGATGTCGGCCTTCATCGACTCGGGCGTGTCGTTGGGCGCGAAGCGCTTGATCACCTTGCCGTCCTTGCCGACGAGGAACTTGGTGAAGTTCCACTTGATCGTCTTCGTGCCGAGGATGCCCGGCGCTTCGGAGGTGAGCCACTTCCAGAGCGGCGGCGCCTTGGCGCCGTTGACGTCGACCTTGCTCATCATCGGGAACGTCACGCCGTAGTTCAGCTCGCAGAACGAGGCGATCTCGTCGTTCGACCCCGGATCCTGGGCGCCGAACTGGTTGCTCGGAAAACCGACGACGACGAGGCCGCGGTCGCGGTACGTCTCCCACAGCTTCTCGAGGCCGGCGAACTGCGGCGTGAAGCCGCACTTGCTCGCCGTGTTGACGATCAGCAGCACCTTGCCCTTCTGGCTCGAGAAGTGCGCCGGCTTGCCGGTGATCGATTCGGCTTCGAAGTCGTAGATCGTCGCTGCTCTGCTCGCCATGGTCTCCTCGCTGCTCTTCGCCCGCATGGTAGCGCCGCCGCGCGCTGCGTTCAGCGACCGGACCCGAGCGCGGCGAGGAGCGCGCCGGCGACGATGAGCGCGCCGCCGAGCGCGAGCCGCGGCGTCAGCACGCCGCCGCCGAGTGCGACCGCCGAAAGCGACGCGAAGAGCACCTCGGTCAGCATCACGACCGCGGTGCCGTTCGCCGGCAGCCGCGCCGCGCCGTACTGCAGGCAGAGGTTGCCGGCGACGAAGACGATCGTGACGAGGAGGGCGAGCGCGAGCCAGGCGGGCGCCGGCGGCGGCA
>DASSRF010000479.1:0-8578 GCA_035701945.1 Caldimonas sp.
CCCGAGCAGGACCTGCGCGCGGTCGCGCTGCGCGAGCGCCTCGGCGCGCTGGCGCCTCGCCTCGACCGCCTGCCACGTCGTGCCGATGACGCCGGCGACGAGCGTCGCGAAGACGACGAGCGCGGCGCCGACGGCGAAGCGATTCCTGCGGATGAACTTGGCGCTGCGGTACGCGAGCGAGTCGGGCCGCGCCGCGACCGGCTCGTCGGCGAGGTACCGCCGCAGGTCGTCGGCGAACGCGGCCGCGGTCGGATAGCGCTCCGCAGGATCCTTTTTCAGCGCCTTCGCGCAGATGTTCTCGAGGTCGCCGCGCAGCGCGCGGCCGAGCCGCAGCGACGACTCGCCGCGTGCCGCCGCGGCGGCGTCGCCGCTGTCGTTCTCCGGCACCGCCTCGGAGAGCGGCCGCGGGTCGGTCTCGACCACCGAGCGCAATCGCTCGACCGGCGCTGCGCCCGCGCGCGCGGTCGGATGGACTCCGGCGAGCAGCACGTAGAGGAGGACGCCGAGCGCGTAGACGTCGGTCGCGGTCGTCACTGCGCCGCCCTGGATCTGCTCGGGCGCGGCGTAGTCGGGAGTGAACGCGCGACCGCCGGCCTGCGTCAGCTCGGTCGGCGCCTCGGCGGGGTCTTCGCCGCCGAGCAGCTTGGCGATGCCGAAGTCGAGCAGCTTCACCTGGCCGTCGGCGGTCACGAGGATGTTGCCCGGCTTGAGGTCGCGGTGGAGGACGAGGTTGGCGTGCGCGTGCGCGACTGCGTCGAGGACATCGAGGACGAGGCGGATCCGGGCGCGGACGTCGAGCCGGCGCTCGTCGCACCAGCGGTCGATCGGCACGCCGTCGACGTGCTCGAGGACGAGGTACGGCTGCGCGCCGCCGGCGACGCCGGCGTCGAGCAGGCGCGCGATGTGCGGATGCGCGAGCCGCGCGAGCGCTTCGCCTTCGCGCGCGAAGCGCGCCGCGCCGCCGCGGCCGAGCAGCGCCAGGTTGAGCAGCTTGAGCGCGACGCTCGCGCGGTAGCGGCCGTCGCTGCGGCGCGCCAGCCAGACGCTGCCCATGCCGCCGGCGCCGAGCGCGCGCTCGATCGTGTAGGCGCCGAGCGTGCGGCCGGCGAGCGACGGCTCTTCGCCCGCGAGCGCGCTGCCTTCGAGGAAGCGCTCGGCGTCGAGCGCGTCTTCCTGTGCAAGCAGCTCTTCGACCGCCGCGGCGAGCTTCGGGTCGGAAGCGCGCAGCACGGCGAGACGCGCCGCGCGGCCGGCGGCGTCGAGGTCGAGCAGCTCGTCGAGCAGCGGGCTGACGCGCTTCCAGTCGCGCGAGGGGTCGTGCATGGCGCGTCGGCGATCGGACGACGGCGCGACCTTACTCCGAAGCGCGCGCGGGCGTCAGCGGGGCGCTGCGGGTGCGACGGCGACGAGGTGCGCGGCCGGCGGCTCCGCGACCGAAGCGCCGACGACCGTCGCGAACGCGCCCAGGGCGGCGACGAGCACGGTCGCGACGACGGCGACCGAATCGGCGAGGCGGGGACGGGAAGCGGGGTCGCGCCACATGGAGGTCTCGCGATCGAGGGGCTCGTCGTCTGAATCGGAAACGGCGCCGCGAACCCGACACGCGGCGCGGCTCAGGCGTCGTCGTGGAGCGCGCTCCTGAGGAACATCCGCGCCTTGTTCCAGTCGCGCTGCACCGTCCGCTCCGAGACGCCCCGCATCGTCGCGATCTCGGCGAAGCCGAAGCCGCAGAAGAACTTCAGCTCGACGAGCTCGGCGAGCGCGGGCTCGGCGACGGCGAGCGCGTCGAGCGCCTCGCCGAGCGGCGCGAGATCGTTCTCCGCCGCGACCGACTCGGAGACGAAGGTGTCGAGGGTGGTCAGGTGGAACTGGCCGCCGCGCTTGATCGCGCGGCGCTCGCGGACGTAGTCGACGATCAGGCCGCGCATCGCCCGCGCAGCGTAGGCGAAGAAGCGGTTCTCGTCGGGAAACGCCAGGCCGCGGCTGCTGAGGTCGAGGTAGGCCTCGTGGAGCAGCGTCGTCGCCCCGAGCGTCAGGCCGCCGGCGTTGAAGTGCAGCTGGCGCCGCGCGACGCGGTGCAGCTCGCGGTAGAGCGCAGCGAAGAGCTCCGGAGTCGCGGCGACGTCGCCGCGCTCGGCGGCCGCGAGCAGGGTCGCGAGCGCGCCGGCGTCGTCGCCATCGGTCGGTGCATCCATGCGCCCTCCAGGTCCGCGGAAATTCTCGCAGACCGTGTCGTCTTTCGGCCGCGACTTCCGATCCAACCAGAGGACGCCGAGAACGGCGCCGGAGACCCTGCATGACCGTCGTTTCCTTTCCTCGCCGCAGCGACACCGTCGTCCTGCTGCACAGCAGCGCCAGCTCGAGCCGCCAATGGGACACGATCGGTGCCGCGCTCTCGCCGGCGTCGACGGTGGTCGCACCGTCGCTGCTCGGCTACGACAGCCGCGCGCCGTGGCCGCTCGAACGCGCGCTGACGCTCGACGACGAAGCGGCCGCGCTCGAGCCGGTGCTCGCTGCGGCGCCGCGCCCGGTTCACCTCGTCGGCCACTCGTACGGCGGCGCGGTCGCGCTGCAGCTCGCGCTGCGCCGGCCGGATGCCGTCGCGAGCCTGACGCTGTACGAGCCGGTGCGCTTCGCGCTCCTGTTCGGCGCACCCGGGCTCGCCGCCGCGGGGGACGAGATCGTCCGCGTCGGACGCCGCGTCGTCGAGCTCGCCGAGGCAGGCGACGCGCACGCAGCGGCGGCCGGGTTCGTCGACTACTGGTCCGGCAAGGGTGCGTGGGCGACGTTGTCGGCGGCTCGCCAGGATGCGGTCGCGGCACGGATGACGAAGGTCGCCGCCGAGTTCTCCGCGCTCTTCGCCGACTCGGTTCCGGCGTCGGCGTACGCAGCGCTCGCGATGCCGGTGCGGCTGCTGCGCGGCGACGCTTCGCCGCTGCCGGCGCGCGGCGTCGCGTCGCGGCTCAACGAGCTGCTGCCGTGCTCGACGCTGGTGACGCTGCGCGGCGGCGTCCACATGCAGCCGGTCAGCGATCCGTGCAGCGTCGTCGCGGCGCTGCCGCACTGGCTCGCGCGGCGGCGCTGCGACGACGGCGCGCGCGCCGCCGCCGGCTGACGCTCAGGCGTCGCTCGAGTCGCCCTCGCAGCCGTGCCACTCGTACTTGGCCGGCGGCTGCGGCTGCGACGGCGCGGCCGGCGTCGTCTGCCGCGTCGTCGCCGGCTTGACGTTCGTGCTCGGCACGAAGTCGAGCCGTTTCGGCGCCGCCGACTTGCTGGCCGACGATTTGCCGGTGCTCTGCTTGGGCGTCGCCTGCGGATCCTTGTCGCTCGACTGCGCGAGCACGGGGCCGGCGACCGCGATCGCGAGCGAGAGGAGAAGCGAGCGCGACAGTGCTGCTGGCATGGCGGTGTCCTCCTGGCGGTGGATCGCCCACTCTACTCCGGCGAGCGACGTCCGGGTGGCCTTTCGTGCGCAGTCATGCCCGCGGAGCGCGCGGCGAGTCATTCGCCGCCGGCCTTCCTGGCGTAGAACGCGGCGACCTCGTCGATCTCCCTGGCGGTCATCGCGCGCACCATGTTGCGCATCTGCGCCTCGCTGTCGTTGCGACGCTCGCCGCTCTTGAACGCGGCCATCTGGGCGACCAGGTAATCCTTGGGCATGCCCTCGATCCACGGCGCACCGAGCTTCTGGTCGACGCCGCCGTGGCACGAGATGCACGGCGCGATGTTGCGCAACGGATCGCCGACGCGAACGAGCGCCGGCAGCGGCTCGCCGTATGTCGTCGGCGCGGTGCGCGCCTTCGGCAGCGACGCGTAGTAGGCGCCGAGGTCGTCGACGTCGCGCGCGCTCATCGCCTTGGCGAGCCCTTCCATGATCGAGCTCTTGCGGTGGCCGCTCCTGTAGTCGTTGAGCTGCTTGACGACGACCTCGGCGTACTGGCCGGCGAGGTTCGGCGCGTTCGATTCGCTCATGCCGCGCGCGCCGTGGCACATCGTGCAGTTGAGCGCGAGCGTCGCGCCGCGGCCGACCGCATCGCTCGTGCCGGCGCGCGCCATCGCGCGGTCGAGGACGACGTCGGTGCTCGGCCTGCTCTCGGCCGCGGGAGCGCCGCCGCTCGACCAGCTCGTCGGCACGCCGGCGGCGCGGCAGATGCTCGCCCACAGGCCGTCGGCGCGGAAGTCGGCGTGCACCGACGGCAGCCAGACGAAGCCGACGAGCAGGCACGCGACGGTCAGCACGACGAGCCAGACGACGCTTCGCCGCACCGCGGCGTTGCGCCACGCGAACGTCGATTCGCGATCGCCTGCCATCACCGGCTCCCGATCGGCACGACCTGCACGTACGCGTCCTTGAGCGACGCGAGCTGCACGATCGGAACGCCGTAGTTGACGACCGTCAGCGCGATCATCATCGCGATCCAGAGGCCGAAGCCGTTGAGCGCCGCCGGCGCCGGCGATCCCGGATGCGCGGCGCGGCTGAACGTGAAGCGCGGCACCTCGACGCCGCCGCGCTTCTTCGCCGTCGCGAGGATGTAGACGAGCAAGAGCCCCGAAGCGAGCAGGATGAAGCCGCCCAATGCCGACACCACCACCGTCCACGCCTGCGGCTGGATGTCGGGATGCGTGTAGTCGTAGTACGCCATCCGGCGCGGCATGCCGAGCAGCCCGACCAGGTGCCACGGCATCGAGAGCACCAGCATGCCGACGAACCAGAGCCAGAGCTGGGTACGGATCAGCTTCGCGCTGAGCGGAGCGCAGCCGGTGAGCTGCGGCCACAGCTCGTACGCGATCATGAAGTACATGATGACGATCGCGCCGCCGAAGATGAGGTGGAAGTGCCCGGTCACCCACTGCGTGTTGTGCACCGTCTCGTTGAGCTGGTAGCTCATGTTGACGAGCCCGCCGGCACCGCCGAAGCCGAGCATCACGAACGAGAACGCCACCGCCAGCATCATCGGGTTGTCCCAGGGCAGCGTCCTGATCCAGCCGAACGCGCCGGTGCCGCCGCGCAGCCGGCCGGCGATCTCGACCGAGGCGACGATCGTGAACACCGTGAGCAGCGTCGGCACCGAGACCATCGCGGTCATCGCCGCGTGGACGAACTTGAAGCCGGCGCCGACCTGCGGGTCGGCGAACAGGTGGTGGATGCCGATCGGCATCGAGAAGACGAGGAAGAGGACGAACGCGACGCGCCCCATCGTGTCGCTGTACAGGCGCCCGCCGATCGCGCGCGGCACGAGCGTGTAGAACGCGATGTAGGTCGGCATGAGCCAGAAGTAGACGATCGCGTGCAGCGTCCACGAGAAGAGGACGCGCGCGAGCCCGGCGTTGATCGTGTCGGTCAGGCCGAGCGACGCCGGCAGGATCAGCACCAGCACCTCGGCGGCGGCGCCGACAGACGTCCACGCCCAGAGGTACGCGCCGGCCAGGTTGCCGAACATCGCGAGCGGGACCGTCGCTCCCGGGTTGTCCTTGCGCCACGCGCGCAGGTTGATCGACATCAGCGCGACCCAGATCCACGAGCCGACGACGACGAGGACGACGCCGAGGTAGTAGAACGGGCTCGCGAGCATCGGCGGATAGAAGGTGTAGAGCACCGACGCCTTGCCGAGCGCCATCGTCGCGGCCGCGAGCACGGTGCCGGCGACGACGAGCCAGAAGCCGGCCCAGCCCCACTTGACGCCGACCAGCGGGCGCTTCAGCGCGAGCTCGCAGATCGCGTAGCCGAAGCCCATCGCGACGAGCGTCGGCAGCACGTACGCCATCACCGTGCCGTGCGCAGTCACCGAGCGGTAGTAGTGCTCGGGGTTGTTGATCCACGCCGCGAGCGGGCTGCGGATGTACATCTGCCACGCGCCGAGGACGAGCGCGCCCGCGAAGCCGACGAACGCGACCCAGAAGTGGGCGAGGACGAGCCGGCTAGCGCGCGACACAGCTGAGCCTTTCTCCCGAGCGCGCGCGCGCCAGGAATTCGTCGCGCGGCAGCACCTGGACGCGCGCCCACATCGCCTCGTGGCCGGTGCCGCAGTACTCGTGGCACGGCATCAGGTGCTCGCCGCTCTTCGGGAACGTCGTCGTGAAGGTCGCGACGAAGCCCGGGACGACCATCGTGTTGGCGTTGGTCGTGCCGACGACGAAGCCGTGGATCACGTCGGTCGCGGTGGCGCGAAACGTCACCGGCATCCCTTCGGGGACGACGATGCACTGCGGCACGAACGAGTACTGCTGGGCGACGACGCGCACGGTCACCTTGCCGTCGGGCGCGAGCGTCGTGCCGAGGTTCGTCTCGACGAACTCGCCGCGCAGGTGCAGCGTCCTGGCGTCGACCGTCTCGACGCGCGACGGCGGCATCGACGCCCAGTGCAGGCCGGTGACGACCATCATGACGACGATCACCGCGATGATCGCGCCGACGATCCACGCCCAGCGCCGCTCGGCGGCGACGGCGACGAGCTCGGACGCGTGCGCCGCTGCGCCGTCGGTCATTGCACCGCTCCGCGCGGCAGGTAGACGAGGAAGTAGAAGCCGACGTAGATCGCGACGACGATCGCGGTCGCCACGCCGGCGAGCGCGAACGCGCCGCTCGGCCCGCGCGCGACGATCTCGTCGACCGCGCGGTCGTCGGCGCTGTGGTCGGGCTCGGCGTCTTGGGCCATGGCGTCTCCTCTGCTATTCGGGCAGCAGCTTGCGCAGCTCGGGCACCTGCGCCGGCGCGACCGGCGCGCCGCTGTTGTCCCACGCGACGCGGATGTAGGTGACGACGGCGGCGACCTCGTCGTCGTCGAGGATGTGGCTGAAGGGCGGCATGCCGTGCGGGCGCGGGTTCTTCTTCGTCCCCGGCGCGTAGCCGCCGTTCAGCACCATGCGGATCGAGTTGACCGGCGACGCCATCGTGATCGACTGGTTCCCTGCGAGCGGCGGGTACGCGGGCGGGTGGCCCTTGCCGTCGCTGCCGTGGCAGATCGAGCACTGCCTGTCGTAGATCTTGCGGCCGCTCTCCATCACCGAAGGCTGGACGAGCCGCGCCTGGCTCGTCGGCAGTGGATCGGCGTCGCGCTTGGGCAGCGTCTTCAGGTAGACCGCCATCGCCTCGGCGTCGGCGTCGGTCATGTACTGCAGGCTGTTGTAGACGACCTCGGCCATCGGCCCGTAGACGGTCGCGCGCTTCGAGACGCCGACCTGCAGCAGGTCGGCGATGTCCTTGAGGTCCCAGTCGCCGAGCCCGGCCTCGCGGTTCGACGTCAGCGACGGCGCGTACCAGTTCTGGTTCGGGATCATCCCGCCCTCGAACTCCTTCGACTCCTTCGAGCCGCCGAGCGCGTTGATCGCGGTGTGGCACATCGAGCAGTGGCCGAGCCCCTCGACGAGGTACGCGCCGCGGTTCCACTGCTCCGACTGCTTCGGATCGGGCTGGTACTCGCCCTCCTTGAAGTAGAGCGTGCGCCAGCCGATCAGGAGCTCGCGCTTGTTGAACGGGAAGCGCAGCTCGTGCGGCCGGTTCTTCTGCTTCACCGGCTGCACCGACATCAGGTACGCGTAGATCGCGTCGGAGTCGGCTCGCGTCACCTTCGTGTACGACGCGAACGGCATCGCCGGATAGAGGAGCGAGCCGTCGCGCGAGACGCCGCTGTGCATCATCCGGTAGAACTCGTCGGAGCTCCACTGGCCGATGCCGGTCTCCTCGTCGGGCGTGATGTTCGGCGAATACAGTGCGCCGAACGGCGTCGGCATCGCCCTGCCGCCGGCGAACTCCTTGCCTTCGGGATTGGTGTGGCAGGCGACGCAGTCGCCGGCGCGCGCGAGGTACTCGCCCTTCTGGATCACGAGCGTCTCGGCGTTGGTCGCGCCCGCGGGACGCGGCGCGGCCTTGTCCTGCGCGGGCTTCGGTGGCAGCGCGCCCGGCTGCATCGAGAGCACGACCGCCACCGCGAGCGCCGCGAGGACGATCGCGCCGACCAGGACGCGGACGCCGAGCCGCATCGCGCTAGCGCTGGCTGCCGCACGCGAACGGCATGCGGACGAGGTTGGCCGACTCCGGCGACGGATCCTGCGGCGGCTGCTGCCGCGCGAGCCACGCCGAGACCGCGGCGATGTCGCTCTCAGTGAGGCGGTTGGCGATCCGCTTCATGCAATCGGGCTCGGCGGCCTTGCGCTCACCGACCTTCCACGCGGTGAGCTGCGCCGTGATGTAGGTCGGACGCAGGCCGACGAGGCCCGGGATGCCCGGCTGCATGCCGGTCAGGCCGGCGCCGTGGCACGCCGCGCACGCCGGGATCGTCTTCTGCGGATCCCCGGTCTTGACGAGCGCCTCGCCGCGCGCGAGCAGCGCGGGGTCGACGTTGCCCGGATCGCGGCGCGCGAACGGCGGCCTCAGCTTCGCGTAGTGCTCGGCCATCTCGCGCAGGTACGCGTCGGGCAGGTACGCGACGAGGTAGTTCATCGGCGCGTAGTTGCGCGTGCCGTTGCGAAACGCGACCAGCTGGTTGTAGAGGTAGCCGGCGGGCTTGCCCGCGATGCGCGGGAAGTAGCCGCTGTTCGCGCCCTCTCCGTTACGCCCGTGACACGTGACGCAACCCTG
>DASSRF010000480.1:0-2764 GCA_035701945.1 Caldimonas sp.
CAGGAGTGGAGCGCGGTGTCGCTGCTGCGCGTCGTCGACGGCTGCGTGCCGTCGGACATGGCGACCGGCAGCGCCGCCGAGATCGAGGAGGAGCGCCGGCTCCTCTACGTCGCGATGACGCGGGCGCGCCATCACCTCCACCTACTCGTTCCGCAGCGCTTCTACGTCTCGCAGCAGACGGCGTTCGGCGATCGCCACGTCTACGGTGCGATCAGCCGTTTCCTGCCCTCTTCGCTGCACGCGCTCTTCGATCACGCCGCGCCGAGCGCCGGCGGCGCGGGTGAAGACGCCTCGCCGCAGGCGCAGGCGCCGGTCGACGTCGCTGCACGCGTGCGCGCGCTCTGGGCCTGAGCGCTCGGAGAGGCACCGACGAGAAGGCGGCAGCGCGGGTCGCCCCACGCTGCCGCCGACGCGCCATCCTCGCGGCGGCGCGGCCCTGCAGTCAGATCTTGTCGATGGCGTCCTTGACCTTCTCCTTGGCGTCGCCGACCTTCGACTGCACCTTGCCGGCGGCCTTGTCGGCGGTGCCCTGGTCGCGCATGTTCGGGTTGCCCATCGCCTTGCCCGCCTGCTCCTTGACGTTGCCTTTGGCCTCTTCCATGCGGCCCTTGACCTGGTCCTTGTTCATGTCTGCACCTTTCGCTTCAGTGGGACGCGGGCGGTTCGCCGAAACGGTGGCGCCTGCCCGTCGCCGCACTTTCGCGCAAGCGCCGTGCGCTCGGTGTCGGCACCCGCTGTCGCGCGGCGTAGGAAAGGTTCGCTCGCTGGCGCCGGCAGCGCCCTAGTCGCCGTGCTTGGGCTCGGCCTTCACCGCGCCGCGCACGTTGAGCGCCGCCAGGCAGAGCTGCAGGACGACGAGCGCCCACGCGCTCGTGTGCCAGCCCCACGCGATCCACAGCACATTGCTGACGAGAAACGCCCAGAAGCCGATTTCGCGACGGCGCTTGTGCGTCGACGCGACGAGCCACGCCGCCGAGACGGTCACCGCCATCGCCGGCCATTGCACGAGATCGAGCCAGTCCATCGGCGCTCAGCGGTACCGCAGTCGGCGCACCGACGCTACAGTTTCCATCCCGCTCGATCGCGCAGGCACGTCACCGACATGCAGCACCTCGCCCCGTCGCCCCTGGCGTGTCTCTCGCTTGTCGTCGTTCTCGTCGCCGGGTGCGCGACGCCGACTCCCGAGCAGCCGCGTTCGCCCGAGCCGCCGCCAGCTCCCGCTCCGGCGCCTGCCGCGAAAGCCGCGCCGACGCCGCCGCCGGTCGCCGCGGCGTTCGCCGACGCGGTCGCGCGCGCGGGCGATCGGCTGCTGCAGGACGCGACCTCCGCGCTCGGCACCGGCGCGCGCGAGCTCGTCGTCGATCCCTTCGTCGATGCCAACACCGGTCAGCAGACCAACGCCACCGTGCAGATGGGCGGCCAGCTCGCCGGACTCATCACGCGGCGCGTGCCGACCTGGAACGTGCAGGCGCTGACGCGCGCCGCTCTTGCCGCCAAGCCGCTGCTCCTGATCGGCACGCTGACGCCGATCAACAGCAAGGCGGCGCGGGACGAGAACGCCGACGCGTTTCGCGTCTGCCTCGCCCTCGTCGATCTGCGCACCAACAAGCTGGTCGCCAGGCGCCTCGACCGCGCGACGCTCGCGAGCGTCGACGCCGAGCCGATCGCGCTCTTTCGCGAGGCGCCGACGTGGGCGCTCGACGCCACCGCCGAGGCCTACATCAAGAGCTGCGACGGCAGCAACGCGGGCGATCCGGTCGCGCCGCTCTACCTGCAGCGGCTGCCGGCGGCGGCGCTCGTCAACGAAGCGACGCTCGCCTTCACCGACAACAAGATCGC
The DNA here is from genome assembly GCA_035701945.1 of Caldimonas sp. Classification (GTDB taxonomy): domain Bacteria; phylum Pseudomonadota; class Gammaproteobacteria; order Burkholderiales; family Burkholderiaceae_C; genus Schlegelella_A. Next base: position 1,840 of record DASSRF010000480.1, read on the forward strand.
CGACGCTTATCGCCTCTATCGCGAGGCGCGCTCGCTCGCGGCGCCCGACGACCTGCGCGTCCTGAACGGGATCTACACGACGAGCTGGAAGAGCGGGCGCAGGAAGGAAGCCGGCGAAACGTTCGCCAGGATCATCGACCTCGGCCTCGCCAGCCGGCGGCTGCCGATCAAGCTCTTCTTCAACCCCGGCACGACGACGCTGCTGCAGGCGCCCGACCTGCAGGCGCAGTACGCGCTCTGGCTGCAGGAGGTCGCGAGCCGCGTCGCGGCGAGCGACGCCTGCGTGAAGGTCATCGGCCACACCAGCCGCACCGGCGATGCGCAGGCCAACGACGTGCTGTCGCAGCGGCGGGCGACGGTGATCAAGCAGAGCCTCGAGCGGCAGAACCGCAAGCTCGCGACGCGCGTCAGCGCCGAAGGCGTCGGCTCGCGCGAGATCATCGTCGGCCTCGGCACCGATGACGTCCGCGACGCGCTCGACCGCCGCGTCGAGTTCCGCCGCGTCGACTGCCGCTGAGCGGCTGCCCGGCATGCGCGGCTAGCGCTGTGCTGCGGCGGCGGCCTGGACGGCGCTGCCGTTGGTGCGGATCGGCCGCGCCGCTGCGTGCAGCGCGCCGAAGCGCCGCGCCTGCTCTTGCTGTGCTATCAAGTCGAGAGGCCGCGCGGCGCTCCTTCAGGATGACGACGCGGCTTGGTTGTGACGCAGTGGCCGAAGCCGGACAGACGTCAGCAAATCGTGTGCCGCTTCGGGTAAGGTCGCGCGCATGCGTTTTCCGCTCGTCGCGACGCTGCCGCGGCCGGTGCGTGCCGTCGTCGCCGCGACGCTCGTCGCTGTCCTTTGCGGCTGCGCGTCGGGGCCGCGCGCGCCGCAGCGCGCGCCCGGTGAAGTCGGCGGCGAGCGCGACGGCCCGGGAGCGAACCCGCC
>DASSRF010000481.1:0-2343 GCA_035701945.1 Caldimonas sp.
TCACCGAGGAGCTGCTGCGCCACGCGGCGCGCGAGGCGGCGGGCTCCGCGAAGCTGAGCTACGCGGGCCGCGAGGTCGACCTCGACGCGCGCTTCACGCGGCTGACGGTGCGCGAGGCGATCGTGCGCCACGGCGGCGTCGGCGATGCGGAGGCCGGCGACGCCGAGGCGCTTCGCGCCCGCCTGCGCGGGCTCGGCGCCGAGGTCCCTTCGCACTGGAAGCTCCCCGAACTGCAGTTCGGCCTGTTCGAGGAGGTCGTCGAGGAGCAGCTCTGGAACCCGACCTTCATCGTCGACTACCCGGTCGAGGTCTCGCCGCTCGCGCGCGCGTCCGACCGCGACCCGAGCGTCGCCGAGCGCTTCGAGCTCTTCATCACCGGGCGCGAGTTCGCGAACGGCTTTTCCGAGCTCAACGACGCCGAGGACCAGGCGGCGCGCTTCCGCGCCCAGGCCGCGAACAAGGAAGCCGGCGACGAAGAGGCGATGTACTACGACGCCGACTTCATCCGCGCGCTCGAGATCGGCATGCCGCCGACGGGCGGCTGCGGCATCGGCATCGACCGCGTCGTCATGCTGCTCACCGACGCGCCGAGCATCCGCGACGTGCTGCTCTTCCCCGCGCTTCGCAACGAGGGTTGAGCGCCGCCGCTAGCGGTTCTTGAACTCGGCCTTGCGCTTGCCGAGGAACGCCGCCATCCCCTCGTTCTTGTCCTCGGTCGCGAAGAGCGAGTGGAAGAGGTGCCGCTCGAACGCGATGCCGTCGGTGAGCGGAATCTCGAACGAGCGGTTCACGGCCTCCTTGGCCATCCGCACGCTCGGCGCGCTGAACGAGCAGATCGTCTCGGCGGCGGCGAGCGCTGCGTCCATCAGCTCGGCCGCGGGGACGACGCGCGAGACGAGGCCGGCGCGCTCGGCCTCCGCGGCGTCCATCATCCGCGCGGTCAGCACGAGGTCCATCGCCTTCGCCTTGCCGACCGCGCGCGGCAGCCGCTGCGTTCCGCCGGCGCCGGGGATGATGCCGAGCTTGATCTCGGGCTGGCCGAACTTCGCGGTGTCGGCGGCGATGACGATGTCGCACATCATCGCGACCTCGCAGCCGCCGCCGAGCGCGAAGCCCGCGACCGCGGCGATCACCGGCTTCTTCACCTGGCGCATCGTCTCCCAGTTGCGGCTGATCAGGCCCTGCGTGTAGGCGTCGACGAAGCCGACCGGCGCCATCGCCTGGATGTCGGCGCCGGCGGCGAACGCCTTCTCGCTGCCGGTGACGACGATGCAGCCGATCGCGTCGTCGGCGTCGAACGCGAGCAGCGCCGCACCGAGCTCGTCCATCAGCGTGTCGTTGAGCGCGTTCAGCTGCTTCGGCCGGTTGAGCGTGATGACGCCGGTGCGAAGCGCGCCGCTGCCGCGGACGTCGGTAAGGATGCATTCGTGGCTCGTCGTCATGGCGGGGTCCTCGATGAAGATGCGACGAAGGTCGCTCGCGGTGCGGGTTCAGGATCGTTGCTCGCGATCTCGGGCTTGCGCGAGATGATCAGGTCGACGTAGTTCGCCTCGTCCTGCTCGATCCGGATGCGCACCGGCAGGTAGCGGAGCTCGGGGGCGATCCAGAGCTCGGCGCTCAGCTGGTTCGGCCGCTTGGGCTTCTTCGGCCGCGGCTTCAGGTGGAACGCCGCGAGCGCGCCGAACGGCGTGATCACCTGCTGGTCGTCGACGACCTCGTACGCATAGGCGTCCATCGTCCGCGGCAGCGCGAGCGGGAACGCGACCGTGTTGCCGACGCGCAGCAGCCCGGGTTGGGTCGAGAACATGTAGGTCAGCTGCACGAACTGGCTCGCGGTGTCCTGGACGCCGGCGAGCCGCTCGCGCCGCTCGCCGTTGGCGAGCACGACGGCGTCCGGCTCGAAGACGACCGTCATGCGACGGCGGTCGCGCATCACCATCTGCGTGTCCTCGTCGTAGCGCTCGGGGACGAGGCCGCCCGGCGTGAGCTTGCCTTCGCTCGTCATCCGCCGCCGGATGATCGGCGCGAAGTCGGGGCCGATGACGAGGTCGAGGTTGACCTGGTATCGCTCGTCGACGCGGATCCACTCGACCTGCGCGCTGCCGCTCACCTCGCCCCGGTAGTTGCCGGTGAGGACGTAGCTGACGCGCGTCGCGCCGGGCCATTCGAACGTCGCGACGTTGGTCGGAGCCGAGGTAGGGGAAGCCGCGGCGAGCGCCGCCGCGGACGCGGCGCTCGCCGGCGCGCTCGCCGCGAGCGCCGGTACGGGCTCGATCGCCGATGCGGCCAGCTCTGGAGCAGACGCGAACGGTTCGGGCGCGGACGCGGCGGCAACGGTCGCTT
>DASSRF010000482.1:0-3415 GCA_035701945.1 Caldimonas sp.
GCCGGGGACCGTGTATGCCGTCGATGGCTGGAGCGGTTCAACGGCCGATTGCCGTCGACTCGCTGCCGCGTCGCGCGGTCACCCGCTCGTCACGGTGACGATGCGCGAGAGCAGGTGGCGAAAGTCGCCGTCGTCGTCGCCGCCGAAGCTGGGGTCGGCGTTGGCCGCGAACGCGGCGTCGATCGCCGCCCAGTCGTCGGCGTCGAGATGGCGCTGCGCGGCGGGCAGGACGACGCCTTCCTCGCGTCCCATGTGCTCCCACTGGAACGTCGCGTAGCGGCCGACGGCTTCCTCGAGCGCGCGCGTCGCCGACCGCTGCGCGCTCGGGTCGGCGGCGGCGAGCGCGTCGACGAGCGCGGCGATCTCGTCGACGAGCCGGCGGTCGCGCTCGTGCTGGCGCTCGAGCTCGTCGAGCTCGGCGTTGACGACCGGCGTGCGCTCGCGCAGGCGGCGAAAGAGATGCTGCTCTTCCTTGGGGTGGTGGAGCGCGACCGGAAAGGCGCGCACGTAGCGGAGGATCGCCCGCATCAGCGTCAGGTCGACCGGCCGGTCCTCCTCGCGCGCGCGGGCGAGCGCGTGCATCCACGCGTGCAGCACCGCGGCGAGCGAGCGGTGCTCGTCGCGCAGGATGCCGATCGCGCGCGCCGCCGCCGACGGCTCGCGCGTCGCCGCGACGAGCACCGGCAGGCCGGCGTTCATGACGACCTCGAACGTCTCCGACGAGTACGCCATTGCGAGCCGGCCGCGGCCGCCGTGCGACGCCATGAAGATCAGATCGCAGCCGGCTTCGCGCGCGGCAGCGACGATCGCCTGCGCCGGCTTGTCGGCGACCACGTGCAACGAGGTGGACGAGACGCCGAACGCGCGCGCTGCGGCCTCGGCCTTGGCGAGCAGCTCGCGCGGCCGCCCGCTGAATGCGTAGTCGTAGCTCTCGCGCGACGTCAGCCGCACCGCGTCGGCCTCGCCGCGCAGCGACGCCGCGTGGTCCTCGGACGCGTGGAAGAACGTGATGCGCGCGCCGAGCGGGCGCGCGAGCGCGACGGCGTTGCCCACCACCTCGACCGAGAGGTCGGTGCCGTCGATGGGAACCAGCAGATGGCGATACACGGAATCCTCCTCGAGTTCAACACGGCCATCCTGACGCGGCCGTCGGTCGTCCGACCTCCCCGTCGCGGGGGGGCGACCCTGTACCATCGGGCGCGCCTGTCCGGCGACGATCGTCCCGAGTCACCAGCCGTCAACGACTTGGCCACGCCCTCCAACGCAGCCGTGGGTCCTGCCCACGACCTGCTCCTCAAGGTCACGGCGCCGCGCGTCCCTCGGCACCAGGTCGCCCGCCAGCGCCTGCAGGCGACCGGCGAGGCGTTCCGCGACCGGCCGGTCAGCCTCGTCCAGGCGCCCGCCGGCTACGGCAAGACGTCGCTGCTCGCGCAATGGCGCAGGGAGCACCTCGCGCACGGCGCTGTCGTCGCCTGGCTCTCGGTCCAGGCCGACGACGACCCGCAGCGTCTCGTGCAGGGCCTGGTCCTCGCCGTTCGCAGCGGCGCCGGCCGGCCGACGTTCGGCCACACGCTGCTGCAGACCGCGTCGCGCGACACCTTCGAAGGCGTCACGACGTGGCTCGCCGAAATCGCGCAGCTCGCGGTCGACGTCGTCCTCGTCGTCGACGACGTCGACCGCCTGCGCCCGGCCGCGTGCGAAGCGCTCGCCTACCTGCTGCACAACGCGCCCGCCAACCTGCGCGCGCTCGTCGGCGCGCGCGCCGACGCCAGCCTCGGCATCGACGACCTCGTCGCGTACGGCCAGTGCGCGCTCGTCGGACCGACGCAGCTGCGCTTCCAGCTCGACGAGACGCTCGAGCTGGTGCAGGCGCGCTTCGGCACTCGCGTCGACCGCGACGCCATCGCGCGTCTGCACGAGCTGACCGAAGGCTGGCCGCTCGGCCTGCAGCTCGCGATCTCGGTGATGGCGGCAGCTGCCGACCCGCAGGCCGAGGCGGCCGCGATCGCGCAGCGCGGCGGCGCGCAGCGCGGCCAGTTCGTCTCGCTCCTGCTCGCCAATCTCGACGACGACGACAAGGACTTGCTGACCAAGGTCGCGATCGTCGACGACGTCCATCCCGACCTGTGCCGCGCGATCGTCGGCAGCGCCGACGCCGCCGAGCGGCTGCGCCGGCTCGCGCGCGACACGCCGATCTTCGTCGCCGGCGAGGAGAGCGACTGGTTGCGCATGCACGCGCTCGCGCGCGAGGAGCTGCGGCGCCGCTTCGCCGCGCTGCCCGCCGACGAGCGGACCGCGTTGCACGCGCGGGCCGCCGACTGGCTCGCGGGGCGCGGGTACATCGAGGCCGCCGCCGGCCATGCGCTCGCCGCCGGCCAGATCGAGCTCGCCTACGAGCTCGCCGAGCGCAGCCTCTACGAGGCGATCGTCACCCGTGGCAGGCGCGGCGCGGCGCTCGAGTGGATCGCACGGATTCCTGCCGACGAGCTCGACCGCCGGCCGCGCCTGCTGCTGACCGCGGCGTGGGTGCTCGCCGTGAGCGAGCGCCACGAGGAGGCGCGGCGGATCGTCGAGCGGATCCTGGCGCGCCCGGAGATCGACGACGCCGGGCGCTGCGAGTGCGCGCTCATCCTCGGCAGCGTCGCTGCGTTCGCCGACGATCCCGATCGCTTCGCCGAGCTGCAGGACCCGTGGATGGCGAACCCGCCACTGCGCGACCCGCAGCTGCTGCGCATCCACGCCAACCGCGCGGCGTTCCGCACCCTGCTCGAAGGCGAGCCGGCGCTCGCGCGCCTGCGCCGCCAGCGTGCGGTGCAGCCGGGCGACGACACGGCGTTCGCGTACGCCGACCGCTGGCGCGACTTCATCTTCGGCCTCAGCTATCTCTCCGAAGGTCAGGTGTTGCCCGCCGAGCAGAGCTTGCGGCCGGCGCTCGCGCGCGCCGAGGCCGATTTCGGCCGGCGCGACTCGTTCACGTGCATGGTCGCGGCGCTCCTCGCCGCGGCGCTCTGGGACCGCGACCAACCCGGCGACGCCGCCGCCGTCCTCGCGAATCGCCTCGACGTCCTCGAGCGCAACGGCCTGCCCGAGACGGTCCTGCTCGGCTTCCAGACGATGGCGCGGATCGCCGACCTCGAAGGCACCGAGCACCGCGCGCTCGAGCTGCTCGGCGCGCTCGAGGCGGTCGGCATCGCGCGCGCGCTGCCGCGGCTGCGCATCGCGAGCCTCGCCGAGCAGGTGCGGCTGCACGCGCGCCGCTTTCGCGCCGAGACGTGCCGCGAGCTCTGCGCGCGGATCGATGCGCTGCTCGCCGATCCCGAGCTGCCGCAGGGGCGCCTCTGGCGCCGCAGCGTGACGCTGCTCGCCGACGTCGCGCACGGCCAAGCCGCGGTCGCTGCGCGCGAGTGGCGCCACG
>DASSRF010000483.1:0-14233 GCA_035701945.1 Caldimonas sp.
GTCCTGATGCGCTGAGCCGGGCGCGCGTCTTGCCGTGCAGGCGGCGAGCGCTCCGTTTGCGCTTGAAAAGCCCGTTCCGGCGCCCACCTGCGACGGCAACGGAGGATTTCGGATATGCGCATCGACAAGCTCACGACGACCTTCCAGGAGGCGCTCGCCGAAGCGCAGAGCCTGGCGGTGACGCGCGACAACCCGTACATCGAGCCTGTCCACGTGCTCGCCGCGATGCTCGGCCAGGCCGACGGGCCGAAGGCGCTGCTCGCGCGCGCCGGAATCAACGTCGCCCAGCTGCAGAGCGCGGCCGAGGACGCGATGAAGCGGCTGCCGCAGGTGCAGGGCGGCGAGCAGGTCCAGCCCGGCCGCGAGCTCGGCGCGCTGCTGCAGTCGGCCGAGAAGGAAGCGAGCAAGCGCGGCGACCAGTTCATCTCGAGCGAGATGTTCCTGCTCGCGCTCGCCGACTCGAAGACGTCGACCGGCGCGCTGATGAAGGAGTTCGGCGCCAACCGCAAGACCCTCGAAGCGACGATCGACGCGGTGCGCGGCGGCCAGAAGGTCGACAGCGCCGAGGCCGAAGGCCAGCGCGAGGCGCTGAAGAAGTACACCCTCGACCTCACCGAGCGCGCGCGCGCCGGCAAGCTCGACCCGGTGATCGGCCGCGACGACGAGATCCGCCGCGCGATCCAGGTCCTGCAGCGGCGCACCAAGAACAACCCGGTGCTGATCGGCGAGCCGGGCGTCGGCAAGACCGCGATCGTCGAAGGCCTGGCGCAGCGCATCGTCTCGGGCGAAGTGCCCGATTCGCTCAAGGACAAGCGCGTCCTCGTCCTCGACATGGCGCTGCTCCTCGCCGGCGCGAAGTACCGCGGCGAGTTCGAGGAGCGGCTGAAGGGCGTCCTCAAGGAAGTCGCGCAGGACGCCGGCAAGACGATCGTCTTCATCGACGAGATCCACACCATGGTCGGCGCGGGCAAGGCCGAAGGCGCGATCGACGCCGGCAACATGCTCAAGCCCGCGCTCGCGCGCGGCGAGCTGCACTGCATCGGCGCGACGACGCTCGACGAATACCGCAAGTACATCGAGAAGGACGCAGCGCTCGAGCGGCGCTTTCAGAAGATCCTCGTCGGCGAGCCGAGCGTCGAGGCGACGATCGCGATCCTGCGCGGCCTGCAGGAGAAGTACGAGGCGCACCACGGCGTGCAGATCACCGACCCGGCGATCGTCGCCGCGGCCGAGCTCTCGCACCGCTACATCACGGACCGCTTCCTGCCCGACAAGGCGATCGACCTGATCGACGAGGCGGCGTCGAAGATCAAGATCGAGATCGACTCCAAGCCGGAGGCGATGGACAAGCTCGACCGCCGGCTGATCCAGCTCAAGATCGAGCGCGAGGCGGTGAAGAAGGAGAAGGACGAGGCGTCGCAGCGCCGTCTCGCCTTGATCGAGGAGGAGCTCGAGCGGCTGCAGCGCGAGTATTCCGACCTCGAGGAGATCTGGAAGGCCGAGAAGGCGCAGGCGCAGGGGTCGGCGCAATTGCTCGAGCAGATCGACACGACGCGCACGCAGATCGAGGAGCTCAAGCGCAAAGGCGCGTACGAGCAGGTCGCCAAGCTCCAGTACGAGACGCTGCCCAACCTCGAGCGCAAGCTCAAGGAAGCGCAGGTCAAGGAGCAGCAGAGCGGGGCAGGCAAGCCTCGCCTCGTGCGCGACGAGGTCGGCGCCGAGGAGATCGCCGAGGTGGTCGCGCGCGCGACCGGCATCCCGGTCGCGAAGCTGATGCAGGGCGAGCGCGACAAGCTGCTGCAGATGGAAGCCAAGCTGCACGAGCGCGTCGTCGGCCAGGACGAGGCGATCAGCGCGGTCGCGAACGCGATCCGCCGCTCGCGCTCGGGCCTTTCGGATCCGAACCGGCCGACCGGATCGTTCCTCTTCCTCGGCCCGACCGGCGTCGGCAAGACCGAGCTCTGCAAGGCGCTCGCCGCGTTCCTGTTCGACAGCGAAGACCACCTGATCCGCCTCGACATGAGCGAGTTCATGGAGAAGCACTCGGTGGCGCGGATGATCGGCGCGCCGCCCGGCTACGTCGGCTACGACGAGGGCGGCTACCTGACCGAGGCGGTGCGCAGGAAGCCCTACAGCGTGCTCCTGCTCGACGAGGTCGAGAAGGCGCACCCGGACGTCTTCAACGTGCTGCTGCAGGTGCTCGACGACGGCCGTCTCACCGACGGCCAGGGCCGCACGGTCGACTTCAAGAACACGGTGATCGTGATGACGTCGAACCTCGGCTCGCAGCAGATCATGCAGATGGCGGGGCAGAGCTCGCAGGCGATCGCCGACGCGGTCTGGAGCGAGGTCAAGAAGCACTTCCGTCCCGAGTTCCTCAACCGGATCGACGAGGCGGTCGTCTTCCACGCGCTCGACCAGAAGAACATCGAGGCGATCGCGCGCATCCAGCTGCGCGTCCTCGAGGCGCGGCTCGAGAAGATGGACATGCGGCTCGAGGTCACGCCGCGCGCGCTGGCGCAGATCGCCAAGGCGGGGTTCGACCCGGTGTTCGGAGCGCGGCCGCTCAAGCGCGCGATCCAGAAGGACATCGAGAACCCGGTCTCGAAGCTGATCCTCGAAGGGCGGTTCGGCCCGAAGGACGTGATCCCGGTCGACTACGAGGACGGCCGCTTCACCTTCGAGCGCGTCGTCCACTGAGGCGCAGCTGCGCCTGCGTTCAGGCCAGCTGCGTTTCCTCGAACATCGCGTCCATCCGCAGCAGCTGCAACCGCGCGAGCGTCAGGTTGGCGCTCGCCTTGTCGAGCACGGCGTGGACGGCGAGGCCGGGATTGCGCGGCACGCCGCGCAGCAGCAGATGGTGCCCGCCGAGCGTGATCGCCGCCTCGGGAACGGCGTGGCCGAGACCGAGGCCGCGGCTCGCCGCCATCATCGCCGCGATCAGCGCGGTGCCTTGCGCCGAGAGCTCGACGCCGCCCGGATTGGCGCCGGCGTGTGCGATCGATCGACCGGTCTGGATGTCGAAGACGCCGCAGCTGATGACGCCGTTGAGGTCGCTGACCTGCTTGACGTAGCGCTCGATCAGCGTCGCCGGCATCGTCGGCGCCGACGCCGGCGGCGCGATCGCGGGCATCGGCCGCATCGTCAGGACGACCGGCCGCTGGCCGTCTTCCATCGGCAGCGTGTCGCCCGACGGGAGGCCGGTCGCGATCGGCGCGCGCCGCGGCTGGTAGGCCGCCGGCTTGAACGCACCGAGCTCGGGAACGGCACGGCCGTCGGCGGGAGTCTGCTCGCGCAGCTTGCTCCAGGTGCCGGTGATGAACGCCCAGGCGTCGGCGGGGCGCGCGACCTGCGGCGTCGTGCGCACCGCGACTCCGGTGCCGCGGCCGAGGTCGAGGCCGTGCGTCACGAGCGTGCTCGCCGAAGCGAGCGGCAGCAGCAGCAGGTTCCGGTTCGGCCACGGGCCCGTGATGATGTCGTCGTGCAGCGGCTTCAGCGCCGACGCGATCGCGTGGCCGGGCAGCTCGCCGACCATGATCACGCCGAGCCGGCTGTAGGCAAGCAGCGCGCGCGCGATCGCATGGCGCGACGTCGTGTCGGCGTCGGACTCGGTGGTGTAGAGCCGGAGCACCTGGTTGTCGGCGGTCGGCAGCTCGATGAACTCGAGCGTCGCCAGCGCCGTGCCGTAGCCCTGCCGGCGTACGACGAGCTTCTGCATGGCGCGGCCGCTCGCCGCGGCGATGCCGGAGAGAAGCTTCTTCGACGACGACGTACCGATGTCGTGGACGGCGATGAAATTCGGCTGCAAATGCTCGAACTGCTGCTGCAGCGCCTCGGCGGGAGCGCACGAGACGAAGAGCTCGCGCTCGTTGTTGCCGATCTGCCGTCCGATCTCGTCCTTCTCGGCGGCGAGGTAGTCGTTCTCGTTGTCGAAGAGCTGCGTCGCGAGCGCCGTCTGCGCGCGCGTCGCTGCCCAGGCGTCGGGCGATTCGGCAGCGGCACCGAAGCGACCGACGCGACGCTCGGCGGCCGGCGACACTGCGGGCGGAGCGGGACGCCAGACGTCTTCGCTCGGCTGGCGGGCCTGGACGCGCGTCGCCTGCCATTCCTCGAGCTCGTCCTTGCTCGCCGGCTCGGCACGCGTCGTCGGCCACTCCTCGGGACTGGCGGATCCGGATGCCGCGGGCTGCGCGGGGTTGCGCGCGAACTTGCCGCTGTTGCTCGAATCGCTCATCGGAAGCGTTCCCTTACGCTGCCCTGGCGGACGGGCACACACCCACCACGGCGGCCGGACGCAAGCGCCGGGCCAGAACGGCTCCAGTGTAATGCCCGCCCTGCGCGGCGGCCGCGTCCTCCGGCAACGTCCGGTAACGACGGAACGTCGAGGAATACCGCTTCGCGCCGGCCGTTCGGCCGGCCACCGACGCCGGCCGGGCGGCGCCAGCCTGGGGCAAGGGCGGAGCGGAAGCGCCGGTCGGCTATACTGATGGGCTTTCCTTCCTTGCCGCAGCCGGTCGTGACGCGATCCGGCGGCGACTTTCAGTCGACGAGCGGCTTCCTCCCAGGAATCCACAAGGAGATTCGATGCGTCATTACGAGATCGTGCTCCTGATCCACCCCGATCAGAGCGAACAGGTTCCGGCGATGCTGGAACGCTACAAGAACATCGTCACCGCCGGCGGCGGCAAGGTGCACCGGGTCGAGGACTGGGGCCGGCGGCAGCTGGCCTACATGATCCAGAAGCTCGCCAAGGCGCACTACCTCTGCATCAACATCGAGTGCGACAACAAGGTGTTGAACGAGCTCGAGACGGGGTTCCGCTTCAACGACGCGGTGCTGCGCCACCTCACCGTCGCCAAGAGCCAGGCCGAGACGGCGCCTTCGGTGATGATGAAGGCGGTCGATCGCGAGGAAGCGCGTCGTGGCGACGACTCGCGCCGCGGCGAAGGCCGCGGTGACGACTCGCGCCGCGGCGACGAGTCGCGCCGCGGCGACGAGTCGCGCCGCAGCGAGGAAGCGCGCCGCAGCGAGGAAGCGCGCCGCGCCCCGCAGGAAGCGACGAGCTGACGAACCGGGTCGCCTTGACGGCGCAGATCGTCGAGCGCGCTGCACTGAGGTTCACGCCCGCCGGGCTGCCGGCGCTCGACCTGAGCCTTCGCCACGCCTCCGACGTCGCCCAGCTCGGCAGCCCGCGCAAGGTCGCGTTCGAGATCCGCGCCCGCGCCGTCGGCCCGGTCACCGATGCGCTCCTCGCCGCCGAGCTCGGAGTCGAGCATGCGTTCGAAGGCTTCCTCGGCGCGCAGCGCAACGGTCGCGGAATCGTGTTCCATGTTGAAACTGTTCGATTGACGACGAAAGGTCACCACCATGCCCCCGCCACGCGGTAAAGGTCGGTTCTCGAAGGACCGCAAGCCCAAGCGCAACACCCAGTCGCTGCTGTTCCGTCGCAAGCGCTTCTGCCGCTTCACGGTCACCGGCGTCAAGGAGATCGATTACAAGGACATCGATACCCTGCGCGACTTCATCAACGAGAACGGCAAGATCACGCCGGCGCGCCTGACCGGCACGCGCGCGTTCTTCCAGCGCCAGCTGACGACGTGCATCAAGCGCGCGCGCTTCCTGGCGATGCTGCCGTACAGCGACCAGCACAAGGTCTGAGGCCCGCCATGCAAGTGATCCTCCTGGAGAAGGTGCACAACCTCGGCAACCTCGGCGACATCGTCAAGGTCAAGGACGGCTTCGCCCGCAACTTCCTGATCCCGCAGCACGCCGCACGGCGCGCGACGCCGGCGGCGATCAAGGAGTTCGAGGACCGTCGCGCCGAGCTGGAGAAGGTCGCCGCCGACCGGCTCGCGGGCGCGCAGGCGCTCGGCGAGAAGATGAGCGGCCGCACCGTCCACATCACGCAGAAGGCCGGCGTCGACGGCCGCCTGTTCGGCTCGGTGACGAACGCCGACATCGCCGACGCGCTGAACCGGATCGACTTCAAGGTCGCGAAGGGCCAGGTCCGCATGCCGAACGGTCCGCTGAAGACCGTCGGCGAGCACACCGTGACGGTCGCGCCGCACAGCGACGTGGTCGTCGAGGTGAAGGTCGTGGTGCTCGGGGAAACGAGCTGACGACCACTTGACAGGATCGCTCCTTGCGCGCTTCGCTCCCCTTCCTCCGAGAGGAAGGGGCGGGCTCCTCCGGAGCCCATTTTTTCGTCCGCGTGAGAAGTTGCAGGCGCGCCGAGTCGTCCCCCGCTTCTAGACTGAATTTCCACAGCGTTGCGCACAGCGCGGGGCTGGTTCGGCGCCTATCATGGTCGCGATGTCGGCCGTCCTCGACCCTTCCTCCGACAACGACGTCGCGCGCCTGCGCGTGCCGCCGCACTCGGCCGAAGCCGAGCAGAGCGTGCTCGGCGGCCTGCTGCTCGACAACGGCGCGTGGGACCGGATCGGCGACCTCCTCGTCGAAGACGACTTCTACCGCTTCGAGCACCGGCTGATCTACGGCGTCGTCGCTTCGCTCGTCAACGCGAGCAAGCCTGCCGACGTGATCACCGTCTTCGAGCAGTTGCAGCGGCTCGGCAAGGCCGACGACTGCGGCGGCCTCGTCTACCTGAACGCGCTCGCGCAGAGCGTGCCGAGCGCGGCGAACATCCGCCGCTACGCCGAGATCGTCCGCGAGCGCGCGGTGCTGCGCAAGCTCGTCCAGGCGAGCGACGAGATCGCGACGAGCGCGTTCAACCCGCAGGGCCGCCCGGTCGCGCAGATCCTCGACGACGCGGAGAGCAGGATCTTCCGCATCGGCGAGGAGGGCTCGCGCGCCGGGCAGAACTTCCAGAGCATGGACCAGCTCGTCGTCGAGCTGATCGACCGCGTCAACGAGCTGCACGAGAACGGCGCCGAGGAGGTGACCGGTGTCCGCACCGGCTTCTACAAGCTCGACACGATGACCGCGGGGCTGCAGGCCGGCGACCTGGTCGTGCTCGCGGCGCGGCCGTCGATGGGCAAGACCGCGCTCGCGCTGAACATCGCCGAGCACGTCGCGGTCCACGAGACGCTGCCGGTCGTCATCTTCTCGATGGAGATGGGGGCGTCGCAGCTCGCGCTGCGCATGGTCGGCTCGCTCGGCCGCATCGACCAGCAGCGGCTGCGCACCGGAGCGCTGCGCGACGACGAGTGGGGGCGCCTCTCGGAGGCTGTCGAAAAGCTCGGCAAGGTCAGCATCTTCATCGACGAGAGCGGCGCGCTCAGCCCCGCCGAGCTGCGGGCGCGCGCGCGCCGGCAGGCGCGCCAGTACGGCCAGCTCGGCCTCATCGTCGTCGACTACCTGCAGCTGATGTCGGGCAGCGAGCAGTCGAGCGACGAGAACCGCGCGACCGTGCTCGGCGAGATCTCGCGCGCGCTGAAGTCGCTCGCCAAGGAGCTCAAGTGCCCGGTGCTCGCGCTGTCGCAGCTCAACCGCAGCGTCGAGTCGCGCACCGACAAGCGGCCGATGATGAGCGACCTGCGCGAGTCGGGGGCGATCGAGCAGGACGCCGACGTCATCATGTTCATCTACCGCGACGAGTACTACAACAAGGACACCAAGGAGCCGGGCGTCGCCGAGATCATCATCGCCAAGCAGCGCAACGGCCCGACCGGCACCGAGAAGCTCGTCTTCCTGAAGCCGCTCACCAAGTTCGACAACCTGGCGCCGGGCTCGATCGGCGGGGACTACTAGGACCTGCCCTGACGCATTCGCGCGCGGTCCTGGCGATGGTCGTCGCCACGCTCCTCTGGAGCATGGCGGGGGTCGTCACTCGCCATCTCGAGTCGACCGGAGGCGTCGAGGCGACCTTCTGGCGAAGCTTCTTCAACGCCGTCGCGCTCGTCGTCCTGCTCGGCCGGCTGCGCGGCTTCGGCGCGCTCGGAGCGACGCTCGCGAGCCGCGACCGGACGCTGTGGCTGTCGGGCGCGTGCTGGGCGGTCATGTTCACCGCGTTCATGGTCGCGATCACGATGACGACGGTCGCCAACGTCCTCGTGACGATGGCGATCGCGCCGCTCGTGACGGCGCTGGTCGCGCGGGTCGCGCTGCACCACCGCCTGCCGGCGCGGACATGGGGAGCAATCGTCGTCGCCGGGCTCGGGATCGCGTGGATGTACGCCCACGAGCTCGCCGCCGTCGAGCCGCGTCACCTCGCGGGCACCGCGATCGCGCTCGCGGTGCCGATCGCCGCCGCGCTCAACTGGACCGCGATCCAGCGCAGCCGAAGCGGCAGCACCGACCTGCTCGCAGCGGTCCTGATCGGCGCCGTGCTGTCGGCGCTGCTGACGTCCCTCGTCGCGCTGCCGCTGCGCGCCACCGCGCACGACCTGGTGCTGCTCGCGATCCTCGGCGTCTTCCAGCTCGCAGTGCCGTGCCTGATCGCGGTCGCCGCAGCGCGCGTGCTCGCCGCGCCCGAGGCAGCGCTGCTGTCGCTGCTCGAGATCGTCTTCGGCGTCGTCTGGACGTGGCTCGGCGCCGCCGAAGCGCCGAGCCGACACGTCCTCGGCGGCGGCGCGCTCGTCCTCGGCGCGCTCGTCGCCAACGAATCGATCGCGTTGCGACAGCGCCGCGTCGTCGCGCCCGCGCCCTCCGCGCCCGCCTGAGCCCGCCGATGCAACTGTCCGCCAACGGGATCCGCCTCGAAGTCGAAGACCACGGCTCGCCGGCCGGCGAGCCGCTGCTCCTCGTCATGGGTCTCGGCATGCAGCTGCTCGGCTGGCACGAGGACTTCGTCGCGCAGCTCGTCGAGCGCGGCTTTCGCGTCATCCGCTACGACAACCGCGACATCGGCCTCAGCCAGTCGTTCGACCAGCACGGCGTGCCGAACCTCGCGGTCGAAACGCTCCGTCACGCGCTCGGCATGCGGATCCGCAGCCCGTATCGGCTCGCCGACATGGCGGCCGACGCGCTCGGCATCCTCGATGCGCTCGGCCTTCCTGCCGCGCACGTCTGCGGCGCCTCGATGGGCGGAATGATCGCCCAGCACATGGCGCGTCTCGCGCCGACGCGCGTGAAGAGCCTGACGCTGATGATGACCTCGAGCGGCGCGCGCCGGCTGCCCGCGCCTTCGCTCAAGGTGCGCAGCGCGCTGATCTCGCGGCCGCCGTCGCACACGGTCGAGGGCATCGTCGAGCACTACGTGAAGCTGTACGCGCTGATCGGCAGCCCCGCGTATCCGACCGACCCCGACCACCTGCGCGAGCGCTTCACGGTGTCGGTGCGGCGTTCGTACCGCCCGGCCGGGACGGCGCGCCAGATGGTCGCGATCGCCGCCGACGGCGACCGTTCGCCGATGCTCGGCGCGATCGCGATGCCGACGCAGATCATCCACGGCGTCGCCGACGCGCTCGTCCCCGTCGCCGCCGGCCGCGACCTGCAGGCGAAGATTCCATCGGCCAGGATCGACCTCATCGCCGGCATGGGCCACGACCTGCCGCGGCCGCTCTGGCCTCGCTTCGTCGCGGGAATCGCCGAAGCCGCAGGACGCGCGTAGCGGCAGCGCTTCACGCGCGGGAGACGGCGCGCCGCAACACCCCCGCATTCGAGCGAGTCGCACGCTCGCATCGACGTGACATCCGACCGCCGCCCGGCGCCGCAAGCGCGCGGTTCGCGACCATACTTCGCGGCGGCGACGGCAGGCGCCGTCGACGCTGAGTGCCCATGAATCCGAGCGACCCGATCGTCCACGCCGTGCTCGCGTCCGCGCAGGACCGCATCCGGGCGACGCTCGACGCCGCCGTCGTCGAGGTCGCCAACAACCTGCTCGTGCTGATGAAGTCGGCCGGCACGTACCGCGAGCGCGGCCAGCTCGCGTTCGCGCAGATCCACGTCCTCGAGAACCGCGAGCTGCTGCTGACGTCGTTCGCGGGCGCGCTGCGCGAGCGCATCGACGACGACGTCGCTTCGCAGGCGGACAACCGCGGCCAGGCGTCGACGACGGACTGGCAGACGATCGGCCTCGTCGACGAAGGCCAGATCGAGGAGAAGATCTCGTTCGAACGCATCGGCCAGCTGATCGCGCACACGAGCGAGGCCGAGCTGCGCGAGCTCGACGCCTACATGAGCAGCGTGCTCGGCCACGGCTGGGCGGATCCGCGCCGCAACCCGCTGCGCGGCGCCGTCCTCGGCAGGGCGCTGCACAAGTCGATCGAGAAGGTCACCGACGAGGCCGATACGCAGAAGATCTTCGCCCGCGAGCTCGGCCAGGCGATGGCCAACGCGATGCCGGCGTGCTTTCGCGAGATCGTCGCCGATCTGCAGAAGCGCGGCATCAAGAAGACCGATCTCGCGATGCGCGCGGCCGACGAGTTCTCGGCGCGGCCGCAGAAGGCTGCGGGATCGTCGTTCGACGAGCTGCGCAAGCAATGGGAGGCGTCGTGGATCGGGCGCGTGCCGAGCGAGCAGCCGCCGCTCAGAAGCTGGGAGGCGTCGATCCTCGGCCGCTTCAACGACATCGATCCGCTGCCGCGCGAAACCGACGTCGAGAGCTCGGCGGCGCTCCTCGACCGGCTGATCCGCGGCGGTCTGCCGGGAACGATCGGTCCGCCGGGCGGCACGCGTCCGTCGGCCGCAGCGGCCGCCGACGCCGAGCTGATGAAGCTGCTCAGGCGGCTGAACGGCGGCGGCACGTACATGGGCGAGTTCGATGCGTTGCCGCGCGACACCGGCTACGGCTCGGACAACGGCGAGCTGCAGCCCGAGGCTGACGACGACTTCACGCCGACCCGTCCCGGCATTCCGCTCGGCGTCGCCTACGAGCAGCCGCCGTCGAACGGCCTCTCGGGGCTGATGGCGAGAAACCTGATCCGCGCCCACCGCGCCGAGCTGCTGCAGGCGACGCGCGGCCAGCTCGATCACCTGGTGATCGAGGTCGTCAGCAGCCTGTTCGACCAGATCCTGTCGGATGCGCGCGTGCCGCCCGAGATGGCGCGCCAGCTGGCGCGGCTGCAGCTGCCCGTGCTGCGCGCCGCGCTCGCCGACAGCAGCTTCTTCTCGTCGCGCCGCCATCCGGTGCGCCGCTTCATCAACCGCGTCGGCTCGCTCGCGTGCGCGTTCGACAGCTTCGACGGCGGGCCGGCGAAGCAGCTGCTCGACCGCACGCGCGCTCTGGTCGACGAGATCGTCGACGGCGACTTCGACGAGCTCGACCTCTACGAAGCGAAGCTGCTCGAGCTCGAGCGCTTCGTCGCCGACCAGACGCATGCCGAGATCCGTGCCAGCGCCGCGGCGGCGACGCTGCGCGGCAAGGAGCTCGAGTGGCGCGTCCAGCAGCGCTTCAGCGAGCGGCTGCGCGGCGCGCTCGAGCCGCTCGCGCTGCCGGCGTTCCTGCTCGACTTCCTGATCGGCGCATGGGCGCAGGCGATCGTGATGGCGACGCGCCGCGAAGGCGGCGACGCGGCGTATCCGCTCAGGCTGCGCAAGACCGCGACCGAGCTCGTCAGGAGCGTCCAGCCGAAGCGTTCGCCCGCCGAGCGCAAGGACTTCGTCGCCGGGTTGCCGGCGCTGATGGCCGAGCTGACGCAGACGATGAAGTTCGTCGACTGGCCGCAGGCAGCGCAGGACGAGTTCTTCGGCCAGCTCGTCACCCACCATGCCGGCTCGCTCAAGGGCGCGCCCAGGAGCGAGCTCGACCACAACATGATGCTGCGCAGCCTCGAGGCGGCGTTTCGCACGCCGGTGCCGAGCGCAGACGAGGCGGCCGAGGCGGCGCCGGAGGGAGCGCCGCTGCCCGTCCTCGAGCAGCGCTTCTCGCTCGAGGAGGAGCTCGCGATCGGGCTCGTCTCCGAGCACGAGGTCGACTGGTCGCATGCCGTCGCTGCCGCCGTCCCCGCGCCGGCGTCGATCGCCGCGCCGGTCCGCCCACTCCAGCGCGCGGCAGCGCTCGCGGTCGCAGGCGACGCCGCGTCGCTGCCCACGATCGACGCGGCCGCGCTGAAGCCGGTCGAGGCGACTCCGGCGCCGGAGCCGATCGAGCTCCCCGACTCGCCCGAGCTCGCGTCGGGTCCGCAGCTGCGCGATCACCTGCAGCTCGGCTTCTCGTACCAGCTCAACCTGAAGAGCGAGTGGCAGAAGGTCCGCCTGACGTACATGAGCCCGGCACGGAGCCTCTTTCTCTTCTCGCACGGCGCGAAGAACCGCGAGACGATCTCGATGACCGCGCGCACCCTCGGGCGCCTCTGCGCCGCCGGCCGCATGCGCGCGTTCGAGAACGCTTTCCTCGTCGACCGCGCGACGCAGCGCGCGCGCCAGCAGCTCGCGAATTCGGCGCGCAGCGCCCGCGCGCACTAGCCGCCGCGCGCCATCGGGATCGACCCGCCCCCCCGCCGCGAGGGGGGCCGCACCCCGCGCCGCGGCCGATCATCGTCCGCTGGACTGTGGAGACTGCCTTGCGCGATCCCGTCCTTGGCGCCCGCGAATGGCGTCGGTGCTCCGCGTGTCCGGGCCCGACGCGGCGACGGCACGACTGCAACCAGCCTCCTCCATCGAAAAGTGCCTGACGACAAGGCGCGCGGGCCCGAGCACGGCCTCAGCAAGATCAAGCGTGCAGAACTGATGGCCCGCCTCGCGGAGCTGGATCAGCTGATCGAAGAGCAGACGGCGCACGTCAGGTTCGTCCGCGAGATGGGCTGGGACGTCCCCGTCGTCGCCGAGCGGCTCGAGCGGCTCAAGGAGTCGCGCCAGCTCTATCTCTCGGCGCTCAGGCATCTGCTCGGCGACGACGTCGGCAACGGCGGCGGAACGCGCGGCGGCGGCTGACTCGCGACGCGAAGGCGCGATATCCTTTCGCCTTTTGCCTTGTGCCGATTCCAGCCCTGATGAAGACTTCTCTTTCGATCCTCGCGTTCTCGGTGTCGAGCGCGCTTCTCGCCGCGTGCGCGGCAGATCCGGCGACGCCGAGCGGTGCCGCGACCGAGACCGCGGCCGCGAAGAGCGACATGGTCTGCAGCCGCGAGTACCCGACCGGATCCAACATCGCCGTGACCACGTGCCGCACGACCGAGCAGGTCGACGCGCAGAGGGCGGCAGCCGAGCGAAGCCTGGGCCGCTCGACCGGTGGCCCGAATGCCAAGCAGGGCGGCGGCTGACGCGACGAACGTCGACGACGTTGGCGACGGCCCTGCGACGAGGGCCGCCGATCGGCGAGGCTGGAGGCTCAGCGTCGCGCCGATGATGGATTGGACGGACCGCCACTGCCGGTTCTTCCATCGCCTGCTCACGCGCCGCGCGCGCGTCTACACCGAGATGGTGACGACCGGCGCGCTGCTGCACGGCGACGTCGCCCGCCATCTCGACTTCGATGCGGTCGAGCAGCCGGTCGCGCTGCAGCTCGGCGGCAGCGATCCGGCGGAGCTCGCGGCTTGCGCGCGGCTCGGCGAGCGCTGGGGCTACGCCGAGATCAACCTCAACTGCGGCTGCCCGAGCGAGCGCGTCCAGCGCGGCGCGTTCGGCGCCTGCCTGATGGCCGAGCCGGCGCTCGTCGCCGAGTGCGTGCGCGCGATGCGCGACGCGGTCGGCGTCCCCGTGACCGTCAAGCACCGGATCGGCGTCGACCGCGTCGAGAGCTACGGCTTCGTGCGCGACTTCGTCGGCGCGGTCGCCGACGCCGGCTGCGAGGTCTTCATCGTCCATGCGCGCAACGCCTGGCTGCACGGCGTCAGCCCGAAGGAGAACCGCGAGCTGCCGCCGCTGCGCTATCCGGTCGTCGCGGCGCTGAAGGACGACTTTCCGGATCGCGTCTTCGTCCTCAACGGCGGCGTCGCCGCGAACGATGCGATCGCACGGCAGCTCGAGTCCTTCGACGGCGTCATGGTCGGCCGCGCCGCGTACCACCATCCCTGGGACCTCGTCGAATGGGACGCACGCTTCTGCGGCGACGCCGCCGTCGACGCGCCGGGCCGCGACGCCGTCGAAGCGGCGATGGTCGCGTACATGGAGCGGCTCGTCGCGCGCGGCGAGCCTTGGTCGCACGCGTCGCGCCACATGCTCGGGCTGCGCAACGGCGAGCCGGGGGCGCGGCGCTGGCGCCAGGTCTGGAGCGATCCGGCGCTCAAGGGCGAGCCGCCTTCGACGGTCTCGCGCCTCGCGCGCGAGGCACAGGCGGCGCTCAGCGCGGGCGCCGCGCCGGCCACGTCGCCAGCACCACTCCGCCCAGCGCCAGCGCGAACGCCGCGACCTGCATCGCAGTGAAGCGCTCGCCGTAGAAAGCGACGCCGAC
>DASSRF010000484.1:0-10348 GCA_035701945.1 Caldimonas sp.
CGAGGCTCGCGGCGCCGCGGGAGAGACGCCGCGATTTCGCCACGGGACCGGACATCGCGCGATGGGCGGACGGCCGGGGTGACCCTCGGGCCGCCGTGCGGCACCCGGATTTCGAGAATCGTCGTCCATGTCCACCGGCAAACACACCGCGGCCGAGGCGCGCCGCAGCGAGCGCAGCGACCCCCTCGACTCCGGCGAAGACCAGCGCTGGCACGACCTCGTGTCGCAGCTCGGCGTCGAGATCGCGGCGCCGCTGACTGCCGCGCTCGAGCGCATCCACGGCCTGACGGCGACCGGCAAGATCGACCGCGCCGGCCTGCGTGCGCTGCGCGACGAGGTCGAGCGCGCGCGCCAGGCCGGCATGATCGGCCAGCAGCTGACGCGCTTCGCGTCCGGCAAGGTCAAGCAGTCGCACGAGGTGCTGCAGCTCGAGGAGGTGCTGAAGAGCGTGTTGGCGCTGCGCGCACGCGAGACGCAGGCGCGCGGCATCGCGCTCAAGCACGAGATGAAGTCGGCGCGCGTCATCGTCGACGCGTCGCTCCTCTTCAGCCTGCTCAACGCGATCCTCGACTGGGCGCTCGCCAACGCGCACGCGCACATCGCCTTCGTCGTCGACTTCAAGACCTGGCCCGTGCACGCGCGGCTGACGTGCCGGTTCGCGAACCGCCCCGCCGACCAGGTCGACGAGAGCGTGACGACCGAAGCGTCGCCGCGCCTCGACTCGCTGACGTGGCGGCTGATCGAGCAGACCGCGTGGACGATGGGCCTCGCCGTCGACCGCAGGGACGCCGGCGGAACGACGACGCTCGTGATCGAGTTTCCGAAGACCGCCGGCGACGAGATGGTCGGCCTCTCGGCGACCGAGATCGACGACGGCGGCCCGCAGTCGAGCAACTCGAAGGCGCTCGCCGGCAGCCACGTCCTCGTCGTCGCGTCGCGCCGCGAAGTGCGCGTGCTGATCCGCGACGCCTTGCGCAACATGGGCATGCTGGTCGACTTCGTCGCCTCGATCGGCGAGGCGGCGAGCTTCTGCCGCGAGGGGCTGCCGCACGCGATCATCGTCGACTCGATCCTGAAGGGCGCGCGCTTCAGCACGTTTCGCGACGAGATCCTCGCCGAGGTGCCCGATTTCGTCTTCATCGAGATCCTCGAGCAGGGCTCGGTGTTCGAGATGTCGGGAACCAACGGCGCGCAGATGGCGCGCATCGGCCGCGACGTCGTCGCCAGCTCGCTGCCCGCGGCGCTGATGTTCGAGCTGTCGCGGGGTCTGTGACGCGCTAGCGCGCGAACACGCGCGACAGGATGGCGCTGCCGGTCCCGACCGGATCGCGGCGGATCTTCTTCTCTTCCTCGCCGATCATGAAGTAGAGGCCGTCGAGCGCCTTGCCCGTCACGTAGCGCTCGACGGTCGCAGCGTCGCCGTGGACGAGGCCGAGCTGCGCGCCCTGGCCGGCGAGCGCGTTGTAGCGGCCGGCGAGGTCGACGCGGTCGGTGTGGCGCTTGACGATCGGATAGAAGCGCTCGGCGAGCGGCGCGCGCGTCTTCTGCGCGAAGAAGCGCGTCACCGAATCGTCCCCGCCGGTGACGATGGCGCGCGCGTCGCTCACGCTGAGCGACTTCACCGCGCCGACGAGCAGGCTCTTGGCCTCCGGAACGGCCGCCTCGGCGGCGCGGTTCATCGCGGTGACGAGTTCGTCGACGCGGCGCTGCTGGCCGGCGAGGCGCAGCATCTTGGCGGCGTCCTCGAGGTAGCCGGGCAGCGGGATCCGCACCTGCGGATTGCCGAGAAACCCGTCGGTGCGCCCGAGCGCGCTGACCGCCGCGTTTGCGCCGCGCTCGAGCGCGACGCGGATGCCGGCGGCGGCGTCGGCGTTGCTCGGATCGGCGGCGCTCGCGCGGCGCGCGGCGGAGAGCGCCGCACCGGCGAGAAGGGCGAACAGGTGACGTCTCTGCATGGCGACCTCCGCTGCCGATTGTCGGCCGGAGCCCTTCAGCGCGTTCGCAGGCCGACGAGCGCCGCGCCGACGATGAGAAGCGTCGCGACGAAGAGCGATGGCGTCAGCGGGCGCGCCGTCGTCGCGGCGAGCAGCAGCGTCGACGCGAGCGGGGTCAGGTAGCTGAGCAGCCCGATCCGCCGCGGGTCGCTCCGCTTCAACGCAGCGTCCCAGAAGAAGAACGCGGCGCCGAGCGGGCCGACGCCGATGACGACGATCAGCAGCCAGTCGCGCGACGAGAGCGCGACCGGCGGCTCGAACATCGCGTGGCAGACCAGTGCGAGCGCGCCGGAGACGAGCCCGAAGAGGCCGATCGCCGCGGTCGGGAAGCGCGCGACGCGCTGCGTGCCGAGCGAGTACGTCGCCCACACGAGAGCCGAGCCGGCCGCCGCGAGATAGCCCCACGACAGCTCGCCGCCGACGCTGCGGCCGCCGACGATCGCGAGCGCCGCACCTGCGAAGCCGGCGAGCGCGGCGACGACGTGCAGCGCCGTCAGCCGGATGCCGGGCAGCAGCACCGGCGCGAGGACGACGATGAGCAGCGGCCAGAGATAGTTGACGAGGTTCGCAGCCAGCGGCGGCGCGGTCCTGAGCGCGACGAAGAGCAGCAGGTGGTAGCCGAACAGGCCGTAGATGCCGAGCAGCAGCGTCGACGGCGCGATCCGCCATTGGCGCGCGAGCGGCCACGACGGCGCGCTGCCGATGACGAGCGCGAGCCCGGTGAGCAGGAACGGCGGCACGTGCGCGAGCGCGACGCCGAGCGAGGCGAGCGTCGCCCAGAGCGCGATCGCGGCGAGCGCGCAGAGGGTTCCGGTCGCGCCGCGCGCCGCGATCGACATGTCAGCGGCGCAGCGCGTGCCATCCGATCCAGAGCACGAAGGCGACGGCGAGCACGATCGCCGGAACTCGCCAGCGTTCGAAGACCTCGCTCCAGTCCGGTTGGTCGACCGTGCGACCGCGCTGTGCGTCGGCCTCGGCCTGCAGCTGCGCCGCCCACTCGCGGCGGCGCGGCAGGTCGGCGTCGATGGCGTCGAGACGACGGCGAACGACCTCGGGCGACGGCCGCTCGGCGGCGGCGCGCAGCGCCGGTGCGAGCGCCTGCACCTGCGCGTTGGCGTCGGCGAGGCTGGTGATCGCGAGCGTCGCGCCGCATTGCGCGCAGCTGATCGTCTCGCCCGGCGGCAGCGCCGCCCCGCAGGCTGCGCACTGCAGCGCGCCTTGCCGCTCGGCAGTCCGGTAGACCGCAGGCTGCTCGATCGTGTCGAGCGGGTCGAGCGCGCGCGCGAGCCGGGCGATGTCGAGCAGGCTCGGGATCGACTTGCACCAAGGGCAGAGCGCGTCGTCCTTGCCGATCGCGCCGCCGCAGTTGACGCAGTCGATGCCGCCGCGGTCGCGCAGCAGCTTGGCGCGATCGACCGTCGACATCGGCCTGAGCAGCCCCTTTTCCTGCAGGAACTGCGCGAACGACTGGTACGCGCCGTGGCGCCGGCGGCACTGCAGCTGCGACGAGCGGCCCCAGCGCGTCTGGTTGTGGACGAGCTCGAGCGCGCCGTCGCAGCGCGGGCAGCGCGCGGCGTCGCGCAGCAGCTCGTGCGGCAGCGTCTGCGACTCGGCCATTTCGCCGATCAGCTCGAGCAGCGCCGGGCCGCTCAGCTGCGCGGTTTCGGTACCGTCGAACCAGACGAGGTCGCAATGGCGGCAGACGTCGAGCTCGACGGTGCGGCCGTAGTGACCCGCGAGCGCAAGGCGCTGCATCGGCTGGCGGCAGTTGCCGCAGACGAGCGCCGGCTCTGCGGGCGCGGCGCTCACGCGGGACTACGCGCCGACGCCCGCGGCATGCGCCTGCTGATCGGCGTGGTAGCTCGAGCGGACGAGCGCGCCGACCGCCGCGTGGGAAAAGCCCATCGCCTGCGCCTCGCGCTCGAACATCGCGAACGTCGCCGGCTCGACGTAGCGGCGCACCGGCAGGTGGTGCGCGCTCGGCGCGAGGTACTGGCCGATCGTCAGCATGTCGACGTCGTGCGCGCGCAGGTCGCGCATCACCTGCAGGATCTCGTCGTCGCTCTCGCCGAGCCCGACCATGACGCCGCTCTTGGTCGGCACGCCCGGCACGAGCTCCTTGAAGCGCTTCAGCAGATTCAGCGAGAACGCGTAGTCGGAGCCGGGCCGCGCCTGCCTGTAGAGGCGCGGCGCGGTCTCGAGGTTGTGGTTCATCACGTCGGGCGGCGCCGCGCGCAGGATGTCGAGCGCGCGGTCCATGCGGCCGCGGAAGTCGGGCGTCAGGATCTCGATCCGCGTCCCGGGCGACAGCTCGCGCGTCTTCTCGATGCAGGCGACGAAGTGCGCGGCGCCGCCGTCGCGCAGGTCGTCGCGGTCGACGCTGGTGATGACGACGTACTTCAGCTTCAGCGCCGCGATCGTCTTCGCCAGGTTGACGGGCTCGTCCGCGTCGAGCGGGTCGGGACGGCCGTGGCCGACGTCGCAGAACGGGCAGCGCCGCGTGCACTTGTCGCCCATGATCATGAACGTCGCCGTGCCCTTGCCGAAGCACTCGCCGATGTTCGGGCACGACGCTTCCTCGCACACCGTGTGCAGCCGGTGCTCGCGCAGGATCCGCTTGATCTCGTAGAAGCGCGAGCTCGCCGACCCGGCCTTGACGCGGATCCAGTCGGGCTTCTTCAGCACCTCGCCGGCGGGAACGATCGGGATCGGAATGCGCGAGGTCTTCGCCTCGGCCTTCTGCTTGGCGCTGGGGTCGTAGGTCGCGGGAGTCGTCATCGCGGGCTGAGGCAGGCGGAGAGCTTGGCGCCGAGCGTCGTCGCGACCTCGTCCCACGAGGCGCGAACGCCGATTGTAGAAAGATCGATCGTCTTCAGCCCCGCATGGCCGCACGGGTGGATGCGCGCGAACGGAGCGAGGTCCATCGCGACGTTGAGCGCGACGCCGTGGTACGTGCGGTGGCGGCTCACCTTGACGCCGATCGCCGCGATCTTGCCGAGGCCGGCGAACGGGTCTGCGCCCGGCAGCGCGGGCGGCAGCACCGCGTGGCCGGACGGCGCGTCGAGACGCACGTAGACGCCGGGCTCGCCGCGGACGCGGTGGCCGGTGACGGCGAACGTCTCGAGCGTCCTGATCAGCGCCTGCTCGAGGCGAAAGACGTATTCCTTGACGTAGATGCCGAGACGCTTCAGGTCGACCAGCGCATAGGCGACGACCTGGCCCGGGCCGTGGTACGTCACCTGGCCGCCGCGGTCGCTGCGGACGACGGCGATGTCGCCGGCGTCGACGACGTGCTCGTCGCGCCCGGCGATGCCCTGCGTGAAGACGGGCGGGTGCTCGCACAGCCAGACCTCGTCTTCGCTGTCGTCGCCGCGCGCCGCGGTGAAGTCGCGCATCGCGTCGAACGCGAGGTCGTACGCGACCGGGCCGAGCACCTTGACGATCATCGGCGCTCGACCGGCACGCGCGCGCTCAGAGCACGACCTTGACCATCGGATGCGTCGACAGCGTCCGGTACAGCTCGTCGAGCTGCTCGCGGCTCGTCGCGTTGATCGTGATCGTGACGCCGAGGTACTTCGAGCCGCTGCTCGGTCGGAGCTCGATCTCGGCGGCGTCGAACGACGGGTCGAAGCGGCGCGCGATCTCGGTGATCGCGTGCACGAAGCCGTCGGCGTTGGCGCCCATCACCTTGATCGGGAACCGGCACGGGTACTCGATCAGCGATTCTTCGGCGGGGATCTCTCGCATCTGCGTGGTCATCCGGCCAAGATGGGGCCGGCGCGGCGAACGGCAAGCACCGTCAGATCGACTGCGTCAGCTTGGCGCGCTGGTACGCCTCGTAGAGACGACCGTAGACCGGGCCGGGCTTGCCGCGCAGCGCGCCGTGGCCGACGGCGTCGCCGTCGAGCGTCGTCACCGGAAGGATCTCCTTGGTCGCCGAGCTGAGCAGGATCTCGTCGGCCGCGTTGACTTCCGACTCGAGGATCGGGCGCAGGTTGTAGGCGATGCCGCACTCCTCGCACAGCTCCTTCATCAGCTCGACGCGGATCCCTTCGAGGACGTGCTGGCTCTTCGGCGGGCCGAGCAGCGCGCCCTCGTGGACGATCCAGACGTTCGACCCCGACGCTTCGGTGAGGTGGCCGGCGCGGAACATGATCGTCTCGACCGCGTCGCGATCGGCCGACATCTGCCGCGCCAGCACGTTGCCGAGGAGCGAAATGCTCTTGATGTCGCCGCGCTCCCAGCGGAAATCCTCGGCGCTGATGCACGCGACGCCGTGGTGCCGCTGCTCGGCCGAAGGCGGCTTCATCACGCTCGCCATCATGAAGACGGTCGGCTCGATGCCGACCGGCATGACGTGGTCGCGCAGCGCGACGCCGCGCGTCACCTGGAGGTAGACGAGCTGCTCGGTCGCGCCGCCGCGCTCGGCGAGCGCTGCGATGAGCTTCCGGCAGCGCTCGAGCCACTGGTCGCGCGTGTGCGGGTTGGCGATCCTGAGCTTGCCGAGGCTGCGGCCGAGGCGCGCCATGTGCTCGTCGAAGCGGAACAGCTTCTTCGCGTAGACCGGAACGACCTCGTAGACGCCGTCGCCGAAGATGAAGCCGCGGTCGAGCACCGAGACCTTCGCGTCGGCGAGCGGCAGGTACTCGCCGTTGAGGTAGCAGAGCGTGTCGGGGAGATGGACCTGCATGGGGCGATTCTCCACGACCGGGGATCGTTCGCCGGGCTCAGGATGACCCGGGCGTCGCCCGGGTCACTTGATCCAGAGGCGCAGCGCGTCCCAGGCGCGGCCGAGGACGCCGCTCTGCTCGACCGGCTCCATGACGACGAGCGGCACCTCGGTGACCGGCGAGCCCGACGCCGTCGAGACGACGATCTTGCCGACCTTCTGACCCTTGGCGAGCGGCGCGATCAGCGGGTCGGTGCGCTCGATCCTGGTCTGCAGCTTCGCGCCCTCGCCCTTGGGAACGCTGATGAAGAGCGCGCCGCTCGGCCCGAGCTTGGCGACGTTGGCGGTGCCCTTCCAGACCTGCGGCGTCACGATCGGCTTGCCGTCGTCGAACAGCCGCACCGTGTCGAATGCCTGGAAGCCCCAGTTGAGGAGCTTCTGGCTCTCGTTGGCGCGCGCCTCCATCGACGTCGTGTTGAGGACGACGGTCATGATCCGGCGCTTGCCGGCGCCGCCCGCCGGACCGAGGTTCGGAAACTCGCGCGCGGCCGTCGCCAGCAGGCAGTAGCCCGCCGCCTCGGTGTAGCCCGTCTTCATGCCGTCGACCGTCGGGTCGCGGCGCAGCAGGAGGTTGCGGTTCGGCTGGGCGATGTTGTTGTACTTGTATTCCTTGATCGAGTAGTACGGGAAGTACTCGGGAAAGTCGCTGATGATGTGCGCCGCGATCGTCACCATGTCGCGCGCGCTGCTGTAGTGGCCGGGTTCGGTCAGCCCGGTGACGTTCTTGAAGCTCGTGTTCTTCAGCCCCCACGCCTGCGCCTGCCGGTTCATCATGCCGACGAAGACGTCGACGCTGCCAGCGACGCCCTCGGCGAGCGCGACCGCGGCGTCGTTGCCGCTCTCGACGATCAGGCCTTTCAGCAGCTCGTCGACCTTGGGCGTCATCGTCGTGTCGATGAACATCAGCGAGCCGCCGCCCTTGCGCTCGGCCCACGCGAGCTTGGAGACCGGCAGCGTCTGCTCGAGCGTCAGCTTCTTGTCCTTGAGCGCCTGGAAGACGATGTAGGCGGTCATCAGCTTGGTGAGCGAGGCCGGGTCGTGGTGGGCGTCGGCGTCGCGCTCGGCGAGCGTCTGCTTGGTCGTGAGGTCGGCGACGAGGTAGCTCTTGGCGGCGACCTCGGGAGGCTGCAACGGCTGCGCAGCCGCGACCGCGGCGAAGACGACGAGGACGGCAGCGACGAGCGCGCGGGAGAGCGGACGGAACGCGGGCATTGGGCAGTGACGACGAGGGTGAGGAAAGGTCAGGCAACGGCGAGATCGCGCAGCTCGCGGACGAGGACCTTCTTCAGCAGCGCGATCTGGCCGTGGAAGAAATGGCCGACGCCGGGGAAGACGATCACCGGCAGGCCTTGCGGCCGCGCCCACGCGAGCGTCGCGGCGAGCGGGACGAGCTCGTCGCTCTCGCCGTGGACGACGATCGTATCCGCTGGGACGGTGCGCACCGCCTGCTTCTCGGTCGACGGGCCGACGAGGACGATGCGGCGCGGCCGCGCGTCGTCGGCGAGACGCGACGCGGCCTCGACCGCGACGTAGCCGCCGAACGAGAACCCGCCGAGCACGAGCGGCTTGCCGGCGAACTCGTCGCGGCGGCGCCACTCGGCGATCACGGCGAGCGCGTCGTCGACTTCGCCGACGCCTTCGTCCCAGGCGCCTTCGGAAGCGCCGACGCCGCGGAAGTTGAAGCGCACGCTCGCCCAGCCGACGTCGAGGCACGCGCGCGCGATCGTCACCGAGACCTTGTTGTCGAGCGTGCCGCCGCCCTGCGGATGCGGATGGCAGACGACGGCGAGGCCGAGCGGCGCCGCGGCGGGGCGATCGACCGCGCATTCGATCCGCCCGGCAGGACCGGCGATCAGCTCGCGGACCGTTCGCGGCGTCATCGCGGCGCGCCAAGGGCCTAGCGGCCGACGTCCGGCGGCAGCAGCAGGCGAGTCACGATGTCGCCGCGCTCGAGGTGCGAGTCGACGATCTCGTCGACGTCGCTCTCGTCGACGTACGTGTACCAGACGCCCTCGGGGTAGACGACCGCGACCGGCCCGCCCTGGCAGCGGTCGAGGCAGCCCGACTTGTTGACGCGCACCTTGCCCGGACCGGCGAGGCCCATCTTCTTGACGCGCGACTTGCAGTGGTCGAAGGCTTCCTTCGCACCGTCGTGCGCGCACGACTTCTCGCCGTTCTCGCGGTCGTTGAGGCAGAAGAAGATGTGCCGCTGGTAGTACGGGTCCGGCATCGGCGGGGCGGGTTCGGCGAAGCGCGAAGCCTACACGCCCGGCGGAGCCCTTGCGCCGTCAGAGGCTCTCGGCCGGATCGAAGTCGAGCTCGACCTTGGCGCCGTTGGGGTCGTGCGTGAAGAGCTGCCAGATCCCCGAATCCTTCTGCCGGCGCAGGTCGTAGCGCACGTGCGCCGCGTCGAAGCGCGCCTTCACGGCCTTGACGTCCCTGGCGGTGAACGCGACGTGGTCGATGACGCCGGCGCGCTGCTCGGGCGGCTTGCGGTCGAAGAAGAGATGGACGATCGCCTCGCCGTCGTCGCCGTACAGCCAGGCGCCGTCGAAGCCGAGGTCGGGGCGATGCCCTTCGCGCAGCCCGAGCAGGCCGACGTAGAAGTCGAGCGTCTTCTGCCGGTCCTCGCCGATCACGGTGAAGTGGTTCATGCCGACGATCATGGGCGGCCTCCGACGGTGGGTTCAGGCGACGAGGACGAGCGCACCGGTCGTGCGCCGCGACTCGAGGCGGGCGTGCGCTTCGGCGGCGGCGCCGAGCGCGTGGCGCTCGATCGGCGGCGCACGCAGCGTGCCGTCGGCGAGCGCGTCCCAGACGCGGCGCGCTCGCTCGGCGAGGCTCGCGTGCGTCGCGACGAAGTCGAACACCGCCGGCCGCGAGAAGGTGATCGACTTGGCGACCAGGTCGTCGCTCGAGATCGCCTGCAGCGCGCCGCTCGCCTGGCCGAGGCTGATCCAGTGGCCGCGTCGCGCGAGCGCGGCGAGGTTCTCGTCGCGCGCGGCGTCGCCGATGCCGTCGACGACGACGTCGACGCCGTCGAACTCGCGCTGCACGACGTCGGCGAAGCGATGCTCGCGGGTCACGATCGGGTGCTCGCAACCGTAGGCGCGCGCGACGCGCGCCTTCTCTTCGCTCGAGACGGTGCCGATCACCGTCGCGCCGAGCCGGCGCGCCCAGCTGCAGACGAGCAGCCCGACGCCGCCGGCGGCGGCGTGGACGAGGATCCGCGTGCCGGCGCCGACGCGGCCGAGGTCGCGCAGGACGAAGTCGGCGGTGATCCCCTTCAGCAGCGTCGCCGCGGCGACGTCGTCGTCGATCTCGGCCGGCAGTCGCACGACGCACGCGTGCGGCACCGTCCGCACCGTGCAGTACGCGCCTGGCTGCGCGCAGAGATAGGCGACGCGGTCGCCGGGCAGGAGCCCGCTGACGCCGGCACCGACGTCGACGACGCTGCCGGCCGCTTCCATGCCGGGGACGCCGGGCAGCGGCAGCAGCGCCGGGATCCAGCCCTTCCTCAGGTAGACGTCGAAGTAGTTGACGCCGATCGCGCGCTGGCGGATGCGGACTTCGCCCGCCGCGGGCGCGGCCGCCTCGCCGTCGTCGCTCTCGAGCACCTCGGGGC
>DASSRF010000485.1:0-2462 GCA_035701945.1 Caldimonas sp.
CGAGGTCGTCAACAAGCTGCACGCGAGCTCGGTCCTCGGCACCGTGCTCGCCGCAGGCCTGCGCGCGGTGATCGCCGAGCCGCGCATCACCGAGGCAGGCTTGCGCGCAGCCTTCGAGTCCGCAGGCCGCGCCGCAGTGCACCGCCTCGAGCGCTACCTGAACACGCTCGGGACGATCGCGTCGGCGGCGCCGCTGCTCGGCCTGATGGGGACGGTGATCGGCATGATCGAGATCTTCGGCTCGCAGGCGCCGTCGGGCAGCAACCCGGTGATGCTGGCGCACGGCATCTCGATCGCGCTCTACAACACCGCGTTCGGCTTGATGATCGCCATCCCGACGCTGATGTTCTACCGCTACTTCCGCGGCCTCGTCGACGCCTACACGCTCGACATGGAGCAGGCGTCCGACCGCCTGGTGCCGCACCTGATGCGCTTCGCGGTGCCGCGCGGCAGCTAGCGTCAGATCCCGATGGCGCTCAACTTTCGTCGCCAGCGGCCGGAAGAGCCGGAGATCAACCTGATCCCGTTCATCGACGTGCTGCTCGTCATCCTGATCTTCCTGATGCTGTCGACGACGTACTCGAAGTTCACCGAGCTGCAGATCAACCTGCCCGTCGCCGACGCCGAGCAGGCGCGCGATCGCCCGAAGGAGATCATCGTCTCGGTCGCGGCCGACGGCCGCTACGCCGTCGGCAAGAAGGCGGTCGAGGGACGCAGCGTCGAGATCCTCGCCGCCGAGCTGGCCGCCGCAGCGGCCGGCATCAACGATCCGATCCTGATCGTCTCGGCCGACGCCACGGCGGCGCACCAGAGCGTCATCAACGTCATGGACGCGGCGCGGCGCGCCGGCATCGCCAGGCTCACGTTCGCGACGCAGTCGTCGGCCGGCGCCGCCCGCTGACGCGGCGATGTCCGCGCCGGCGACCCTGCGCGACCGCCTCGCTGCGGCGCTGCAGCGTAGCTGGCAACGTCGCGGCGCGCTGAGCACGGCGCTCGTGCCGGCGTCGTGGGCCTTCGCGGCTGTCGCCGCGTTTCGTCGCCGGCTCTTCGCAAACGGCGTCCGCGTGCGCTCGCGGCTGCCGGTTCCCGTGGTCGTCGTCGGCAATGTGCTCGTCGGCGGCGCCGGCAAGACGCCGACCGTGATCGCGATCGTCGAGCTGCTCGCCCGCAACGGACGCTCGCCGGGGATCGTCTCGCGCGGCTACGGCCGCTCGGGAGACGTCGTCGCCGTCGTCGATGCCGCAGACGACGCCGATCGCGTCGGCGACGAGCCGCTGCTGCTCAGGCGCCGCACCGGAGCTCCGGTCGCCGTCGGGACCGATCGCGTCGCCGCTGCACGGGCGCTCCTGCACGCGCACCCCGAGGTCGACGTCGTCGTCAGCGACGACGGCCTGCAGCACCTCGCGCTCGAGCGCGACGTCGAGGTGCTCGTGTTCGACGAGCGCGGCGCCGGCAACCGGCGATTGCTGCCCGCCGGGCCGCTGCGCGAGCCGATCCCAGAGACGCTGGGCGATCGCCAGCTCGTCGTCTACAACGCCGACGCGACGACGACGCCGCTGCCCGGCCACGTCGTGCGTCGCCGGCTCGCGGGCGTTGCGCCGCTCGCCGCGTGGTGGCGCGGCGAGCCGCCGGACGGCGCGACGCTGGCAGCGCTGCGCGGGCGCACGCTCGTCGCCGCCGCCGGGATCGCACGTCCCGAGCGCTACTTCGCGATGCTGCGGGCGAGCGGCCTCGACATCGTCGAGCTGCCGCTCGCCGACCACGCCGATTTCGCCGTGCTGCCGTGGCCGGCCGGCACTGCCGACGTGATCGTCACCGAGAAGGACGCGGTCAAGCTGCCGCCCGAACGGTCGCCCGGTGCGCGCGTCTGGGTCGCGCGCTTAGACTTCGTTCCCGACCCGACCTTCGAGGCGGCGCTGCTCGCGCTCCTCGCGCGTCCTTCCGCGAACCACCGGCATGGAAACCAGGCTTCTTGAGCTGCTCGTCTGTCCCCTGTGCAAGGGCCCCCTGCAGCATTGGCGGCCGCCGCAGCACGAGCGACAGGAGCTCGTCTGCAACGCCGACGGGCTCGCCTTCCCCGTTCGCGACGGCATCCCGGTGATGCTCGAGGGCGAAGCGCGCTCGCTCGGCCGCGAGACCGCGCCGACGCCGCTGCCCGACGCGCCGGCCTGACGCCGTCGGCCGACCGCGAGCTCGGCATGCGCTTCGTCGTCCTCATCCCCGCCCGGCTGGCGTCGACGCGCTTGCCGCGCAAGGCGCTCGCCGACATCGGCGGCGTGCCGATGGTCGTGCGGACCGCGCGACGTGCGGCGTCGTCGCGGGCGACGAGAGTCGTCGTCGCCGCCGACGACGAAGCCATCGTCGACGCCTGCCGGGCGCACGACGTCGCCGCGCTGCTCACGGCGAAGACGCACGACAGCGGCAGCGACCGGATCGCCGAAGCGGCAGCGTCGCTCGGTCTC
>DASSRF010000486.1:0-3606 GCA_035701945.1 Caldimonas sp.
CAACGTCCATCCGGCGAAGGTCGAGGTCCGCTTTCGCGATGCCCGCGAGGTCCACGAGGCGGTGCGCAAGGCGGTCGCCGGTGCGCTCGCAGCGGCGCCCGCCGAGCGCGACGCGACCGGCGACGACGCTGCCAAAGCCGCCCACGCATCGCTCGTCGACGCGGCAACGCAGCGGCCGCTGCAGCTGCCGGCGCGCGACGACGGCGGCTGGAGGCTCGGCGTCGCCGAACCGTCGCCGCCGCCGTGGCACGTCGGCGATCGCAGCGCTGCCGCGACCGCGAGCTCGCAGGCGCTGCGCGAAGCGACGGCGCCGCGCAGCGACGACGATGCACCGGGCTGGCCGCTCGGCCGAGCGCTCGCCCAGCTCGCCGGCGCCTTCATCCTCGCCGAGAACGCGAGCGGCCTCGTCATCGTCGACATGCACGCAGCGCACGAGCGGATCGTCTACGAGCGGTTGAAGGCAGCGATCGACGGCGGCGCGCCGGCGCAGCAGGCGCTCCTCATCCCGGCGACGTTTCCGGCCAGCGCGGGCGAGATCGCGACCGCCGAGGCGCACGCCGACACGCTGCGCGCGCTCGGCCTCGACCTCGCGCCGATCGGCAGCGGCTCGCTCGCGCTGCGCGCGGTTCCGGCACCGCTCGCCGGCGGCGACGTCGTCGACCTCGCGCGCTCGGTGCTCGCCGAGCTCGCCGACGTCGGCACGAGCGAAGCGCTCGTGCGCGCGCGTGACGAGCTGCTCGCGACGATGGCGTGCCACGGCGCGGTCCGCGCCAACCGCGCGCTGACGCTCCCGGAGATGAACGCGCTCCTGCGCGACATGGAGCGCACCGATCGCGCCGACCAGTGCAACCACGGCCGGCCGACGTGGCGGCAGGTGACGCACGCCGAGCTCGACCGGCTGTTCTGGCGCGGCCGATGAAGCGGCCGCCCGCGGCACCGGCGGCAGCGCCGTCGTCGCCCGCCGACGCCGGCGTCCGGCTCTCGAAGCGGATGGCCGAGCTCGGCCTCGCATCGCGGCGCGAGGCCGACGAATGGATTGCGCGCGGCTGGGTGCGCGTCGACGGCCGCGTCGTCGCCGAGCTCGGCTCGCGCGTCGATCCTGCGGCGCGCATCACGCTCGATCCGCGCGCGCGCAAGGCGCAGGCCGGGCTCGTCACCGTCCTCGTCCACAAGCCGGTCGGCTACGTCAGCGGCCAGGCCGAGGACGGCCATCAGCCGGCACGCGTCCTCGTCACTCCCGATCGCCAGTGGCGCGACGACCGCTCGGGAGTGCGCTTTCAGCCGCAACACCTGAAGAGCCTGGTTCCCGCCGGCCGCCTTGACATCGATTCGACCGGTCTTCTCGTGCTGACGCAGGACGGTCGCATCGCGCGCCAGCTGATCGGCGAGGACACGACGATCGAGAAGGAGTACCTCGTCCGCGTCGCGACGCGCGGCGGCGCGCCGTTCGCCGAGCGCTCGCTCGCGCTGCTCCGCCACGGCCTCGAGCTCGACGGCCAGGCGCTGAAGCCCGCGCGCGTCGAGCGCATCAACGCCGAGCAGCTCCGCTTCGTGCTGCGCGAAGGCAGGAAGCGCCAGATCCGCCGCATGTGCGACGCCGTCGGCCTCGACGTCGTCGGCTTGAAGCGCGTGCGGATCGGCGCGGTCGCGCTCGGCGCCCTGCCCGCCGGCCAGTGGCGCTACCTGCGCGCCGACGAGCGCTTCGCCGCCGACGAGACGCGCTAGTGGATGTTGAGATGGCCGCCGAACAGACCGAGCAGGCCGATGATGATCAGGTAGATCGCGACGATGAAGTTGAGCAGCCGCGGCACGACGAGGATCAGGATGCCTGCGATGAGGGCGATCAGCGGACCGATGGCGAGCGTCATCTGCATGGCGTTTCCCGATGCGTCGTTGCGTCGACGGAAGCTGCCAGTCTCGATCGCTGCCGCGAACGCGCGCCATCGGAAGCGCAACGCGCCGCGTGTCGGCGAGCGCGACGCCGCGCTGTAGGCCCGCTCCTACCGCGAGCGTTCTGCGCCGTCGCGCGGGCTGCTACCCTCGCCGGATGCCCCACCCGACCCCGGGCGACGTCGAGCCGCTCTGCATCGCCGGTCCGACGGCAGCGGGCAAGAGCGCTGCCGCGCTCGCCGTCGCCGCCGCGCTCGACAACCGCGCGCCGATCGAGATCGTCAGCGTCGACTCGGCGCTCGTCTACCGCGGCATGGACATCGGCACCGCCAAGCCCGGGAGCGCCGAGCGCAGCGCGGTCGCTCACCACCTGATCGACATCGTCGAGCCGAGCGAACGCTATTCGGCGGCGCGGTTCGCCGCCGACGCGCGCGCCGCGATCGCCGCGATCCGCGCGCGCGGCGCGATGCCGCTTCTCGTCGGCGGCACGATGCTCTACTTCAAGGCGCTCTTCGACGGCCTCGACGCGCTCCCCGAGGCCGACGCGACGCTGCGCGCCGAACTCGACGAGCGCGCGGCGCGCGCGGGCTGGCCGGCGCTGCACCAGGAACTCGAGGCGATCGATCCGGCGAGCGCGGCGCGCATCGCGCCGAACGACAGCCAGCGGATCCAGCGCGCGCTCGAGGTGCACCGCCTGAGCGGGCGGCCGCTCTCGGCGTGGCACACCGCGCCGCGCGGTCGCACGCCGCCGCTCGTCTCGCTCGAGCCGCGCGAGCGCGGCTGGCTGCACGCGCGCATCGGCGAGCGCTTCGCCGCGATGCTCGCCGCCGGCTTCGTCGACGAGGTGCGGGCGCTGCGCGCGCGGCGACCTCGACGCGACGCTGCCTTCGATGCGCGCGGTCGGCTACCGGCAGGCGTGGGCGGCGCTCGACGAAGCGAACGACGGCGACGTCGATCGCGCCGCGCTCGCGGCGAGC
The DNA here is from genome assembly GCA_035701945.1 of Caldimonas sp. Lineage (GTDB taxonomy): Bacteria > Pseudomonadota > Gammaproteobacteria > Burkholderiales > Burkholderiaceae_C > Schlegelella_A. The sequence goes on from DASSRF010000486.1 coordinate 2,868, forward strand.
GCGACCACGGCGACGCGCCAGCTCGCCAAACGCCAGCTGACGTGGCTGCGCGCGATGCCGCAGCGCATCGTCGTCGCCGCCGACGACGTCGACGTCGTCGCGCAGGTCGTCGCGATCGCGAAGCGTCTCTTCGCCGAGGGTCGCGTTGGCTGAGCCGGTGCTCGCGATCGCGGGGCTCGCGAAGCGCTACGGCGCGAGCACGGTCTTCGCCGACGTCGAGCTGACGCTCGCGCCCGGCGAGTTCGTCGCCGTCGTCGGCGAATCGGGCGTCGGCAAGTCGACGCTGCTGAACTGCGCGGCCGGGCTCGACACGATCGACGCCGGCTCGGTGCGCATCGACGGCACCGACGTCCACGCGCTCGACGAAGCCGCGCGCGCGGTCTTCCGGCGCGACCACCTCGGCTTCGTCTTCCAGGCGTTCCACGTCCTGCCGCACCTGACCGTCGGCGCCAACGTCGCGCTGCCGCTGCTGCTGCAGCGCGCTCCCGATCCGGAGCGCGTCGCCGCCGTGCTCGACGCCGTGGGTCTCGGCGGCTTCGAGCCGCGGCTGCCGCAGACGCTTTCGGGCGGCCAGCTGCAGCGCGTCGCGATCGCGCGCGCGCTCGTCCATCGGCCGCGGCTGCTGCTCGCCGACGAGCCGACCGGCAACCTCGACCCGGCGACCGCCGAGCGCGTCCTCGCGCTCCTCGTCGAGCAGGTGCGCGCGCACGGCGCCGCGTGCCTGCTCGCGACGCACTCG
>DASSRF010000487.1:0-3998 GCA_035701945.1 Caldimonas sp.
CTCGACGCTCGGCGCGTTGCGCACCAGCCACCACGTCGCCGACGCCAGCGCAGCCATCATCAGCATCGGCAGGTACGCCGAGACGACGTCGAGGACGCGCGCCGGCCACGACGCGGTCGCGACCGGCTCGGGGCCGGCGAAGCTGAGGTCGACGTCGTCGTCGTCGTCGAGGCCGCCGCTGGCCGGCGCGGCGACGCTCTCATCGACTTGCATCGAGCGCGAACTGCGGCGAGCGCAGCAGGGCGGCGTAGCGTCCGGCGGCGACGAGCAGGAGATCGCAGAACTCGCGCGCTGCGCCCTCGCCGCCCGCCGCCGCGGTCACGTGGTGCGCGACGGCGCGCACCTCGACGTGCGCGTTCGGCGGCGCGCACGCGAACGCGGCGCGCTGCAGGATCGGCAGGTCGGGCCAGTCGTCGCCGATCGCGGCGATGCGCTGCCAGTCGAGGCCGAGCGCAGCGACGAGCGCTGCCGCAGCGGCCATCTTGTCGTCGATTCCGTACGCCGCGTGGACGACGCCGAGGTCGGCCATGCGCCTGCGCACCGCGGGCGAGTCGCGACCGGTGACGACGATCGGAACGATGCCCGCGATCTGCAGCAGCTTCATGCCCTGGCCGTCGAGCGTCGAGAACGCCTTGACGATCTCGCCGCCCTCGCCGAGCCAGATGCTGCCGTCGGTGAGCACGCCGTCGACGTCGAAGATCGCCGCCGCGATGCCGTCGCCGGGCCCGCGCGCGGCGAGCAGCAGCTCGGCAGGAAACGTCAGCGCCGGCGCGCGCGGCCGCGGCGCGGCCATCAGATCACCTTCGCCCGCATCAGGTCGTTCGAGTTGATCGCGCCGACCAGGCTGCCGGCGGCGTCGACGACGAGCAGGCCGGTGACGCGATGGCGCTCCATCAGCTCGGCGGCTTCGACCGCGAGCGCGTCGGCGCGGACCGACTTCGGCGTGGCGCTCATGACTTCGCCGGCGCGCATCGCCCGCAGGTCGGCGCCGGTCTCGATCAGGCGGCGGAGATCGCCGTCGGTGAAGATGCCCGCGACCCGGCCGGCAGCGTCGCACACGGCGGTGAAGCCGAGGCCCTTCGTGGTCATCTCGTGGAGCATCTCGGACATCACGGTGTCGAGCGCAACGCGCGGCACCGCGTCGCCGGTGCGCATGAGGTCGGCGACGTGCATCAGGAGCTTGCGGCCGAGGCTGCCGCCCGGATGCGAGCGCGCGAAGTCCTCGGCGCGAAAGCCGCGCGCGTCGAGCAGCGCGACCGCGAGCGCGTCGCCGAGCGCCATCTGCGCCGTCGTGCTCGCCGTCGGCGCGAGGTTGAGCGGGCACGCCTCCTGGTCGACCGCGCTCGAGAGCACGATCTGCGCGTGCTGCGCGAGGCTGCTCTCGACGTTGCCGGTCATCGCGATCAGGACGACGTCGAGCCGCTTGATCGCCGGCAGGATCGCGGCGATCTCGTCGCTCTCGCCCGAGTTCGAGATCGCGAGGACGACGTCGCCGGCGGTGACCATGCCGAGGTCGCCGTGGCTCGCCTCGCCGGGATGGACGAAGAGCGCCGGCGTTCCGGTCGAGGCGAGCGTCGCCGCGACCTTGCGGCCGACGTGGCCGCTCTTGCCCATGCCCATCACGACGACGCGGCCCTTGCAGGCGAGGATCGCTGCGAGCGCCTGGACGAAGCTCTCGCCCTGACGGTCCTTCAGCGCCTCGAGAGCGCGCGCCTCGATGTCGAGCGTCGCGCGCGCGAGCTCGAGCGCGTGCGCAGCGTCGAAGGTGAGCGCAGAGGCGGCCGTCAAGAGGAAGCGGTCCAGTAGGATCGGTCGATTCTAGGGATGCCTGCTCGGCAAGGCCCGCTCCTGCAACGCAACGCCGCGCGCTCGACCTCGCGATGCTCACGACGCTCGAACTGACGCTCATCTTCCTCGTCGCCGCGGTCGCCGGCGTCGTCGTCTGCCGGCTGGCGCGATTGCCGCCGATGCTCGGCTACCTCGCCGTCGGCGTCGTCCTCGGGCCGAGCGCGATGGCCGTCGCGGCGAACGACGAAGGCGTCACCTACCTCGCCGAGTTCGGGATCGTGTTCCTGATGTTCGTGATCGGCCTCGAGTTCAACCTGCCGAAGCTGCACAGCATGCGAAAGCTCGTCTTCGGCCTCGGCCTGACGCAGGTCGTGCTGACGGTGCTCGCGGCCGTCGGCGCCAACGCGGCGCTCGCCGCGATCTTCGCTGCGAGCGGCCGCGCCTGGGGCCTCGGCTGGCAGAGCGCGATCGCCCTCGGCTCCGCGCTCGCGATGAGCTCGACCGCGATCGTCGTCAAGCTGATGGCCGATCGCCTCGAGCTCGAGAGCGAGCACGGCCGTCGCGTGATGGCGGTGCTCCTGTTCCAGGATCTCGCGGTCGTGCCGCTGCTGGTGCTGCTGCCCGCGCTCGGCTCGTCGCCGCAGGAGCTGCTGCGCGAGCTCGCGATCGCGGCGCTGAAGGCGACCGTGCTCCTCACGGTGCTCCTGATCGGCGGCCGCGCCGTGATGCGCTGGTGGCTGACGCTCGTCGTGCGGCGAAAGAGCGAGGAGCTGTTCGTCCTCAACCTGCTCCTCGTCACGCTCGGCCTGGCGTGGATGACGCAGCACGTCGGCCTCTCGCTCGCGCTCGGCGCGTTCGTCGCCGGCATGCTGATCGCCGAAACCGAGTTCAAGCACCAGGTCGAAACCGACATCCGGCCGTTCCACGACGTCCTGCTCGGACTGTTCTTCATCACCGTGGGAATGCGGCTCGACGTGCTGCTCGTCGTCCACCGCTGGGCGCTCGTCCTCGCTCTGACGCTGCTGCCGGTGCTGTTCAAGTTCGGCCTCGTCACCGTGCTTGCGCGCCTGTTCGGCGCGGCCCCGGGCGTCGCCCTGCGCACCGGCCTCTACCTGGCGCAGGCGGGCGAGTTCGGCTTCGTGCTGCTGAGCGTTGCCAACGAGCGGCACCTGCTGCCCGACGTGCTGCAGGGCCCGGTGCTCGCGAGCATGGTCCTCTCGATGCTCGCGACGCCGCTGATCTTCACCTACAGCAACCGCATCGTGATGCGCCTGTCGGCGAACGACTGGATGATGCAGTCGGTCGCGATGACGACGATCGCGCGGCGCGCGATCAACACCGAGGGCCACGTGATCATCTGCGGCTTCGGCCGCTCCGGCCAGAACCTCGCGCGCCTGCTCGAAGCCGAGAAGATCGGCTACATCGCGCTCGACCTCGACCCGGACCGCGTCCGCCAGGCGGCGGCCGCAGGCCAGAGCGTCGTCTACGGCGACGCGGCGCGCCTGCAGAGCCTGATGGCGGCCGGCCTCGCGCGCGCCGCCGCAGTCGTCGTCAGCTACCACGACACGCCGTCGGCGCTGAAGATCCTCCACCTCGTGCAGTCGCACGCGCCGAAGGTGCCGGTGATCGTGCGCACGATCGACGACGCCGAGTTCGAGCGGCTGCGCGCCGCCGGCGCGACCGAGGTCGTTCCCGAGGCGATCGAGGGCTCGCTGATGCTCGCGAGCCACGCGCTCGCGCTCGTCGGCGTGCCGATGCGGCGCGTGCTTCGCCTCGTCCAACAGCAGCGCGACGCACGGTACGGGCTCCTGCGCGGCTACTTCCACGGCGCCGACGACGACACCGTCGAGGAGATCGACCAGACCCGGCTCCTCAGCGTCACCCTGCCGCCGTCGAGCAAGAGCAGCGGTCGCACGCTCGGCGAGCACGCGCTCGCCGACAGCGGGGTGACGGTGGTGTCGCTGCGGAGAGCGTCGGGCGCGGTGCTGCAGCCGCACGAATCGATCGCGCTCGCCCCCGGCGACACGCTCGTCCTGTCGGGATCGCCCGAGACGCTCGCCCGCGCCGAGGCAACGCTGCTCGCGCCGGGCTGAGCCGGCGCCGAGCGTCTAGGTCATCGGCATCTGCTTGGCGAGCGTCGCGCGCATGCGCGTCGCCATCACCGCGCCGGCGGCACGCAGCATCTCGAGCGCGAGCGCCGGCGAGCGCTG
>DASSRF010000488.1:0-3746 GCA_035701945.1 Caldimonas sp.
GCTCTTGCCGCAGGGGCTCGCCGATGTCGCGATCGGCAATCTCACGGTGACCGAAGAGCGACTCGAGGAAGCCGACTTCGTGACGGGCGCCGATGGAAGCCGGACCGTCGACGAGGTGATCGTCACCGGTCCACGCTCGCCCGAGCTCGCGACGCTCGACGATCTGGCCGGCAAGCGCGTCCACGTGCGCGGATCGTCGAGCTACTTCGAAAGTCTCGAGAGACTGAACGAGCGATTCGCCCGCGAAGGCAAGGCGCGCATCGAGCTGGTTCGCGTCCCCGACGGTCTCGAGGACGAGGATCTGATGGAGATGGAGGGCGCCGGGCTCATCGAGCTGCTCGTGGTCGATGACTGGAAGGCGCGCATGTGGGCGCAAGTGGTGCCGGCGATCAGGGTGCGTACGGACCTCGTGCTGCGCGACGACGCGAGGACCGGCTGGGCGATCCGCAAGCGGAGTCCCCGGCTCGCCGCCGAGATCGAGGACTTCTTCGCCAACTGGGCGACGAAGCAGAACGTCGCGGCGGCACGCATGAACGCCTACATGCGCCGCGCCAAGGCGCTGAAGGATCCGAGCGCGAGCGCCGAGTACCGGCGATTCCAGCAGACGCTCGTCCTGTTCGAGAAGTACGGTGCGCGCTACCGCTTCGATCCGCTCATGCTCGCTGCGCAGGGCTACCAGGAGTCGCAGCTCGACCAGAACGCGAGGAGTGCGGTCGGCGCGATCGGCATCATGCAGCTGATGCCCGCGACCGGCGCCGAGATGAAGGTCGGCGACATCCACATCGCCGACTCCAACATCCACGCCGGCACGAAGTACATGGATCAGCTGATGGGCCGCTACTTCCCGGACGCCAACTTCAGCGAAGGCAATCGGCCGCTGTTCGCGTTCGCGAGCTACAACTGCGGCCCGGGCAACGTCGTCCGCGCGCGCAAGGAAGCGGTGCGGCGCGGACTCGATCCGGACAAGTGGTTCAACAATGTCGAGATCGTCGTCGCCGACCAGATCGGCAGCGAGACCACGACCTACGTGCGCAACATCTACAAGTACTACGTCGCCTACAAGCTGATGCTCGACGCGCAGGCACGAGCCGAAGCAGCGCGCCGGCAGCTCGAGCCGCCGCGGCGCTGAGTCCTGATCTCTCGTGATCGCCCCACCGAGCGCGCTGCCGCGGCCGCCGGGTGACCGGAACCCACCCCGCCGCGATGCTGCGCTCGGTCGCTCAGGAGCACGTGCAGCAGTGACTAGACTCTCAGCGCTTCGAACTACCGACTCAACGTGAACACGCTCGACCTCTTCTCGCCCCCGCCCGCCGACGACGCCGTCGCGCTCGCCGAATACGCCGAGCGCGCGTACCTCGAGTACGCGCTCTCGGTCGTCAAGGGCCGCGCGCTGCCCGACGTCGCCGACGGCCAGAAGCCGGTGCAGCGGCGAATCCTGTATGCGATGGCGCGGATGGGCCTCGTCACGCCGCCGACCGGTGCCGGGCCGAAGGCGGTGAAGAGCGCACGGGTCGTCGGCGACGTCCTCGGCCGCTTCCATCCGCACGGCGACCAGGCGGCGTACGACGCGCTCGTGCGGATGGCGCAGGACTTCGCGCTGCGCTATCCGCTGATCGACGGCCAGGGCAACTTCGGCTCGCGCGACGGCGACGGCGCGGCAGCGATGCGCTACACCGAGGCGCGGCTCGCGCCGATCGCACGGCTGCTGCTCGACGAGATCGACGAAGGCACCGTCGACTTCGTCGCCAACTACGACGGCTCGACCGAGGAGCCGCGCCTGTTGCCGGCTCGCCTGCCGTTCGTGCTCCTCAACGGCGCGAGCGGGATCGCGGTCGGTCTCGCGACCGAGATCCCGAGCCACAACCTGCGCGAGGTCGCCGCCGCGGCAATCGCGCTGTTGAAGGACGACAAGCTCGGCGACGACGACCTCGCGCGCCTCGTTCCCGGTCCGGACTATCCCGGCGGCGGCCAGATCATCAGCGCGCCCGACGAGATCCGTGCCGCGTACGCGAGCGGCCGCGGGTCGCTCAAGGTGCGAGCGCGCTGGACGGTCGAGGACCTCGCGCGCGGCCAGTGGCAGCTCGTCGTCACCGAGCTGCCGCCGGGAACGAGCGCGCAGAAGGTGCTCGAGGAGATCGAGGAGCTGACGAATCCGAAGGTGCGCGCCGGCAAGAAGGCGCTGCAGTCGGAGCAGCTGCAGCTGAAGGCGACGATGCTCGCGGTGCTCGACGCGGTGCGAGACGAGTCGAGCAAGGAAGCGCCGGTGCGGATCGTCTTCGAGCCGAAGTCGCGCACGGTGCCGCAAGCCGACCTCGTCAACGCGCTGCTCGCGCACACCAGCCTCGAGACCTCGGCGCCGATCAACCTGACGATGGTCGGTGCCGACGGCAGGCCGACGCAGAAGAGCCTGCGCCAGCTGCTCGGCGAGTGGACGCGCTTTCGCACCGCGACCGTCGAGCGGCGCTCGCGCCACCGCCTGGGCAAGGTCGAGGAGCGCATCCACATCCTCGAAGGCCGGCAGCTCGTGCTGCTCCACATCGACGAGGTGATCGCGATCATCCGCGCCGCCGACGAGCCGAAGCAGGCGCTGATCGAGCGCTTTCGCCTGAGCGAGCGGCAGGCCGACGACATCCTCGACATCCGGTTGCGCCAGCTCGCGCGGCTCGAGGCGATCAGGATCGAGCAGGAGCTCAAGGAGCTGCGCGCCGAAGGCGCGAAGCTCGGCGAGATCCTCGCCAGCCCGGCGGCGCTCAAGCGCACCGTCGTCCGCGAGATCGAAGCCGACGCCAAGGCGTACGGCGACGAGCGCCGGACGCTGATCGAAGCGCAGAAGCGCGCCGTCGCCGAGGTGCGCGTCGTCGACGAGGCGGTGACCGTCGTCGTCAGCATGAAAGGCTGGGTGCGCGCGATGAAGGGCCACGAGGTCGGCGGCACCCAGCTCTCGTTCAAGCCCGGCGACGCGCTCTACGGCACGTTCGCGTGCCGCAGCGTCGGCACGCTGCTCGTCTTCGGCAGCAACGGCCGCGTCTACTCGGTCGCGGTCGCGAACCTGCCGAGCGGCCGCGGCGACGGCGCGCCGGTGACTTCGCTGATCGACCTCGAGCCCGGCACTGCGCCGGCGCACTACTTCGCGGGCGCCGGACCCGAGCTGCTGCTGCTCGCCAACACGGGAGGATTCGGGCTGCTCGCGCGCGCGTCCGACCTCGTCTCGCGGCAGCGCGGCGGCAAGGGCTTCCTCGTCCTCGAAGGCGAGGAGAAGCCGCTGCCGCCGGTCGTCGTCGCCGGCGAACAGACGTCGCGGGTGGCGTGCCTGACGCTGCGCGGACGCCTCCTCGTCTTCGGCGTCGACGAGCTCAAGGTGCAGCCGAACGGCGGTCGCGGCCTGACGCTGATCGACGTCGACGCGGACGACGCGCTCGTCAGCGTCGCGGTGTTCGCGACCGCGCTCCAGGTGCGCGGCAGCGGCCGCGGCGGCAAGGCGCGCGACGAGGTGCTGCGCGGCTCCGCGCTGGACGACTACGTCGGCCGGCGCGCGCGCAAGGGCCGCAAGCAGCACGTCCTGCCGACCGCGACGCGCGTCGTCGCCGCCGACGTGCAGTGACGCGGCGCCGCGGCGCGCCTGCGCTCAGGCACTGAGGCGAAGGACGCGCAGCAGCGCGACCGCGCAGATCGCGAAGCACGCCGCCGCCCAAAACGCGTACGGCACGCCGAGGAGCGACACCGCGGCATCGGCGCAGCTCGCGCGC
>DASSRF010000489.1:0-6644 GCA_035701945.1 Caldimonas sp.
GTGTAGTCGGTGTAGACGCTGGCGCGACGGCCGTGCCCCGGCTGCGCGTAGACGAGGACGCAGTCGACCGCGAACGGCTCGATCTTCCACTTCCACCAGGTGCCGCCGGCGAGATCGTCCTGCTTCCTGCGGCCCGCGCCGTAGCGCGCGTCGCGGTGCTTGAGGACGAAGCCCTCGACGCCGCGCGCGCGCGCCTCGTTGCGCAGCTCGGCGTAGGCGTGCCAGTCGGTACGCGTCTCGATCGGCGAGAGAACGAGCGTCGGATGCGCAGCGACGATGCGCTCGAGGACAGCGCGACGCGCGTGCTGCGGCAGGTCGCGCAGGTCGACGCCGGCGTCTTCGAGGACGTCGTACGCGATGAACGCGACCGGAGCGGCGTCGAGCACCTTCCTGGTCAACGCCTTGCGGCCGATCCGCTGCTGCAGCAGCGCGAACGGCAGCACGCGGCCTTCGCTCCAGGCGACGAGCTCGCCGTCGAGGACGGTGCCGTCGGCGAGGCGCTGCGCTGCGGCGACGACCTCGGGAAAGCGCTCGGTGACGAGCTCCTCCCCGCGCGACCAGATCCAGACGCGGCCGGCGCGCTTGACGATCTGGGCGCGGATGCCGTCGTACTTCCACTCGACCTGCCAGCGCTCGGGCCCGGCGAGCTTCGCCTCGAACTGCTCGACGGCGACGTCGAGCGGATGCGCGAGGAAGAACGGATACGGCTGGCCGACGTCGAGCGGGCCCGCTTCGGCCGATGCGGTCAGCTGCGCGAAGCGCTCGGCGCTCGGCGTCGCACCCTTGTCGGTGTAGCCCATCATCCGCTGCGCGACGAGCTTGGCGTCGACGCCCGAGCCCTCGGCGAGCGCGCGCTGGACGAGCAGCTTCGAGACGCCGATCCTGAACTCGCCCCCGATCAGCTTGTTGAAGAGGAACCGGCCGGCGTCGTCGAGCTCGTCCCAGTACGCGGCGACGCGCTCGGACTGCTCGATGGGCGACAGGCCGCGCAGCGGCAACAGCCGCTCCTCGACCCATTCGGCGAGGCCGAGGTCGCTCGCTCGCGAAGGCGGCGGCAGCACGTGCGCCACCGTCTCCGCGAAGTCGCCGACCGCCTGGTAGCACTCGTCCAGCAGCCAGTCGTCGATGCCCGCACGGCGGCACGCGGTCGCCCACAGCACCGCGTTCGGCACGACCTGCCGCGGCTTGCCGCCGGCGAGGAAGTAGACCGCCCAGGCCGCATCGCGCGGCGCTGCGCTCGCGAAGTAGCGCTTCAGCGCATCGACCTTGGCGAGCGTCGCGGTGCTGCGGTCGAGCTCGGCGAAGAGCTCCGCGAAGCGCTTCATTCGCCGCGCTCGGCCGCGGCGAGCTCGTCGTCGTCGCGGTCGCCGTACTCGGTCGCGAACGCCGAAGCCTGGAAGCCGTGCTCGCCGAGCCAGCGCACCATCACCGCCTCGTAGCCGTGGGTGACGATGACGCGCTCGGCGCCGGTGGCGCGGATCGCGCGCTCGAGGCCGGGCCAGTCGGCGTGGTCGCTGAGGACGAAGCCGCGGTCGACCGAGCGCCGGCGGCGGGCGCCGCGCAGCTGCATCCAGCCGCTCGCGAACGCGTCGCTGACGTCGCCGAAGCGGCGCGTCCACGTCGAGTGCTGCGCGGCGGGCGGCGCGACGATCAGCGCGCGCCGGAAGAACGCGCGGTCGGCGATCGCGGTCGCTACCGGCGTCTCGGGCAGGTCGACGCCGGCGGCGCGGTACGCGCGGTTGAGCGGCTCGATCGCGCCGTGCACCGCGATCGGCCCGATCGTGCGGTCGACACCGGCGAGGATGCGCTGCGCCTTGCCGAACGCGTAGCCCATGATCAGGCTGGCGCGGCCGGCTTCGGCGTTGCCTCGCCACCAGTCGTCGATCTCGGCAAAGACCTCGGCCTGCGGCCGCCAGCGGTAGATCGGCAGGCCGAACGTCGACTCGGTGACGAAGCAGTGGCAGCGCACCGGCTCGAACGGCGTGCACGTGGCGTTGTCCTCGCGTGCGTCGGCGCTGCTGCCGGCGACGTAGTAGTCGCCCGAGACGACCCAGACGCGCCCTTCGTGCTCGAGCCGCACCTGCGCGGAGCCGAGGACGTGGCCGGCGGGATGGAAGCTCAGCCGCACGCCGAAGTGGTCGATCGTCTCGCCGTACGCGATCGTCTGCAGGTCGACGTCGCCGAGGCGCGTCCGCAGCACGCCTTCGCCCGGAGCGGCGGCGAGGTAGTGCGCGTTGCCGCGCCGCGAGTGGTCGCCGTGCGCGTGCGTGATCACCGCGCGGTCGACGGGAAGCCAGGGATCGATGTAGAAGTCGCCGGGGGCGCAGTACAACCCTTCCCTGCGCTGGACGACGAGGTCGCCGGCCAGCTCCATCAATAGCGGTTGCGCGTCGCGAAGAGCGCGAAGCGCATCGCGCCGTAGGCGATCCAGGCGAGGCTGCGGCTGACGAACGGCCGGTGCTGGTAGTACGACTTCTCGATGCGCCTGCCGCTGTGCTCGGCGGCGTCGCGCAGGTGCGCGCGCAGCTCGGCGGCGAACGCGTCGTCGTTGACGAAGACGTTCGCCTCGCGCGCGAGCAGCAGGCTCAGCGGGTCGAGGTTCGACGAGCCGACCGTCGCGATCGCGCCCTGCGGGCCGTCGAAGACGGCGACCTTGGCGTGCAGGAAGCTCGGCGCGTACTCGATGATCTCGATTCCCGCGTCGAGCATCACGCCGTACATCGCGCGGCTCGTGTGGTGCTGCATGAAGTACTCGTAGCGGCCCTGCAGCAGCAGCGTCACGCGAACGCCGCGCGCGGCGGCGCCGCGCAGCGCGCGCTGCAGCGCGACTCCGGGAACGAAGTACGCGTTGGCGATCTCGATCTCCTCGCGCGCCTGCGCGATCGCGTAGCGGTAGAAGTGCTCGATGCGCTTGCGAAAGCGGAAGTTGTCGCGCAGCACCAGGCCGGCGAGGACGCCGTCGCCCGGCGCTGCCGGCGGCGGACGGAGCTCGTCTGCGCTCAGCTGCGGATCGTTGGCGTCGGTGCCGGCGCGCGCCGCCTTCCTGACCGCTGCGAGCGCGCCGGCGACGTCGACCTGGCGTGCGTCGCGCGCCGCCTGCACGCGGTGCCACAGCCGCGTCATCGTCTCGTGCGCGTCGTCGACGAGCGGCCCGGTGACGCGCACCGAGAAGTCGAAGCGCGGCTCGGCGAGCGTGCCGCGCGCCGGGTCGAAGCGGTCGTCGATGATGTTGATGCCGCCGCAGAAGCAGATCCGCGCGTCGACGACGCAGAGCTTCCTGTGCAGCCGCCGCCAGCGCGGCGGCAGCAGGATGCGCCAGCCGCGCGCCGGGTTGTAGACGCGCCAGCGCACTCCCGCCGCCTGCCAGCGCTGCCGCCACTCGGCCGGGATCTCGCCGGTGCCGATGCCGTCGACGACGACGCGGACGACGACGCCGCGCCTCGCCGCGCGCTCGAGCGCCTCGGCGACGGCGATCGCGGCGCCGACGAACTCGAAGATGTACGTCTCGAGCATGACCTCGGCGCGCGCGCCGTCGATCGCCTCGACGAGCGCCGGGAACAGCGCCTCGCCGCCCTTCAGGAGCTTGAGCCGGTGGCCGGGCCGAAGCGCGCTGTTCGCCTCGGCGCGCCGCGATTCCTCCGTGCTCATGCCGGCATCGAGGTCACACGAGCTCGAGCTCGGCGACGAGCGGCAGGTGGTCCGACATCCGCGCCCATGCGTTGCCGCGCGGCACGTTCGTCGAGCGACAGCGGAATCCGCGCGTGTAGATGCGGTCCATCGAGAAGAGCGGCAGCCGCGACGGAAAGGTGTTGAAGCGCGCCGGCGGGTCGCCCGGGACGACCGCACGGTACAGGTCGCAGTCGGTCATCGGCAGGTCGAGCTTCTCGCCCCAGTCGTTGAAGTCGCCGGCGACGATGACGGCCTCGTGCTCGGGAACCTCGCGCGCGATGAAGCTCGCGAGGCGCTGCACCTGGCGGACGCGACTCGCGTGGATCAGCCCGAAGTGGGCGACGATCGCGTGCACGATCGTGCCGTTCCACGTCACCCTGGCGTGCAGCAGGCCGCGCTGCTCGAAGCGGTGGTCGGAGACGTCGTGGTGGCCGATGTCGCCGATCGGCCAGCGCGACAGGAGCGCGTTGCCGTGCTCGCCGTCCCTGGTCACCGCGTTGGTGACGTAGGCGACGTCGTAGCCCTCCGGAGCGAGGTAGTCGGCCTGCGGCACCTTCGGCCAGCCGAACTTGGTGTCGGGGAAGTGGCGCGCCGCGGCGTGGTTCATGCGCCGCACTTCCTGCAGGAAGACGAAGTCGGCGTCGAGCGCCTCGATGCCGAGCACGAGGTTGTGGATCTCGAGCCGGCGCCGCGGGCCGACGCCGCGCACGCCCTTGTGGATGTTGTACGTCGCGACGCGCAGGACGTTGCTCGGAAACTGGGTGGTGTGGAACCCGGAGTGCTGGGTGCTGTGGAAGACGCGCATTGCGGAAGGTCGCGGAGCAAATGGCGCGCCGACTCAGCGTCGGCGCGGCGCCGCCCGTCGCGGCAGCTGCAGGATCGCCTCGGCGTTCGACGGCGAGAAGCAGCGGTCGGCGGCGGCGCGCCAGTCGAGCCACGCGTGGCGGACGTGCTCGCCCGGCGCCAGCCGCACCGCGGTGCCGGCGTCGACCTCGAGGCCGAAGACGTGCTCGGTGTTGTGGGTCACGCCGTCAGCATACCGGTGCCGCCAGACCGGATAGATCTCGTAAACGTTGGCGAGCTGCCAGTCGACCAGGCGATCGAGCGGCACCGCGGCCGAGCCGATCGCGATCCCGGTCTCCTCGGCGACCTCGCGGATGCACGTCTCGACGAGCGGCTCTTGCGCGGTCTCCTTCGAGCCGGTGACGCTCTGCCAGTAGCCGGGCGCGTCGGCGCGCTCGATCAGCAGGACGTCGAGCTCGCGCGTGTGGATGACGACGAGGACCGACTCGGGGACCTTGTAGCGCACCATTGGCGCGGCACGACCGTCGCGACTCAGCCCGCGGGTTGCGGATTGCGCAGCCGGATGTGAAGCTCGCGCAGCTGCTTCTCGTCGACCGCGCTCGGCGCATTCGTGAGCAGGTCCTGCGCACGCTGCGTCTTCGGGAACGCGATGACGTCGCGCAGCGACTCGGCGCCGGTCATCAGCATGACGAATCGGTCGAGGCCGATCGCGATGCCGCCGTGCGGCGGCGCGCCGTATTGCAGCGCATCGAGCAGGAAGCCGAACTTCGCGCGCGCCTCGTCGGGACCGATCTTGAGCGCGCGGAAGACCTTGCTCTGCACGTCCTCGCGGTGGATCCGCACCGAGCCGCCGCCGAGCTCGACGCCGTTGAGGACGACGTCGTACGCCTTGGCGATGCAGCGGCCGGGATCGCTCTCGAGCCAGTCCTCGTGGCCGTCCTTCGGGCTCGTGAACGGGTGGTGCATCGCCGACCAGCGCTGCTCGCCCTCGTCGTACTCGAACATCGGGAAATCGACGACCCACAGCGGCGCCCACTCGCCCTCGACCAGGCCGTGCGCCTTGCCGAACTCGCTGTGGCCGATCTTGACGCGCAGCGCGCCGAGCGCGTCGCTCGCGACCTGCGCCTTGTCGGCACCGAAGAAGATGAGGTCGCCGTCGCGCGCGCCGGTGCGCCCGAGGATCTCGGCGAGCGCAGCATCGTGCAGGTTCTTGACGATCGGCGACTGCAGCCCTTCGCGGCCGCGCGACGCGTCGTTGACCTTGATCCACGCCAGCCCCTTGGCGCCGTAGATCTTGACGAACTCGGCGTAGCCGTCGATCTCGCCGCGGCTCATCTCGCCGCCGCCGGGGACGCGCAGCGCTGCGACGCGGCCGCCCTTGGCCTTCGCCGGCGCCGAGAAGACCTTGAAGTCGACGTCCTTCATGACGTCGGTGAGCTCGGTGAGCTCGAGCTGGACGCGCAGGTCGGGCTTGTCGCTGCCGAAGCGGCGCATCGCATCGGCGTACGTCATCACCGGGAACGCCGGCAGCTCGACGCCGATCGCGTGCTTGACCGTGCTTCGGATCATCTCCTCGAACATCGCGCGGATCTCGGTCTCGTCGAGAAACGAGGTCTCGATGTCGATCTGGGTGAACTCGGGCTGGCGGTCGGCGCGCAGGTCCTCGTCGCGGAAGCACTTGGTGATCTGGTAGTAGCGATCGAACCCCGCGACCATCAGCAGCTGCTTGAAGAGCTGCGGCGACTGCGGCAGCGCGAAGAACATGCCGTCGTGGACGCGGCTCGGCACCAGGAAGTCGCGTGCGCCCTCGGGCGTGCTCTTGGTGAGCATCGGCGTCTCGATGTCGATGAAGCCATGGCCGTCGAGATACTTGCGCACTTCCATCGAGACCCGGTAGCGCAGCATCAGGTTCTTCTGCATGTAGGGGCGGCGCAGATCGAGCACGCGGTGCGTCAGGCGCGTCGTCTCGGAGAGGTTCTCGTCGTCGAGCTGGAACGGCGGCGTGACGCTGGCGTTCAGCACCTCGAGCGAGTGGCACAGCACCTCGACCTTGCCGCTGGTCAGGGTCGGGTTCTCGGTGCCGGCCGGCCGCGCGCGGACGACGCCGGTGACCTTCAGGCAGTACTCGTTCCTGACCTGCTCGGCGACGGCGAACGTCTCGGCGCGGTCGG
>DASSRF010000490.1:0-2888 GCA_035701945.1 Caldimonas sp.
CGCGAGCTCGCCGCGATCGACGCGATCGCGTCGCCCGCCGAGCTCGCGCGCGCGTTCGGCCGGCTCGATCGCCTCGGCGTCAACGTGCCGCTCGGCCTGGCGATCGACCAGGACGCGCGCGACGCGCAGCGCTACGTGCCGATCGTCGCGCAAGGCGGGCTCGGCCTGCCCGACCGCGACTACTACCTGGTCGGCGACGACGCGAGGTTCGCCGCCGCGCGCGCGAGCTACGAGACCTACCTCGCGACGCTGCTGCGGCTGGCGGCGACTCCCGGCGACGCCGACGCGATGGCCAAGGAGGTGATCGCGCTCGAGACCGCCCTCGCGCGCGGCCAGTGGACGCGGGTCGAGAACCGCGATCCGGTGAAGACGTACAACAGGACCGACACCGGCGCGCTCGGCGCGCTCGCTCCGGCGTTCGACTGGCCGGGCTGGCTCGCCGCCACCGGCGTCGCCGGCAAGTCGCGCGAGGTCGTCGTGCGGCAGCCGAGCTATCTCGGCGCGCTCTCGGCCGAGCTGTCGGCGCGGCCGCTGCCGGCGTGGCGCGCGTACCTGCGCACGCGTTTGCTGCACTCGTACGCGCCGTATCTGGGCAAGGACTTCGTCGCCGCGCACTTCGCGTACACCGGCACTGCGCTCGCGGGGGCGACCGAGAACCTGCCGCGCTGGAAGCGCGGCATCGCGCTCGTCGACGCCTCGGTCGGCGAATCGCTCGGCAAGCTCTACGTCGAGAAGCACTTCCCGCCCGAGTCGAAGCAGCGGATGGAAACGCTCGTCGCCAACCTGCTCGCGGCGTGCCGCGAGAGCATCGACGCAGCCGACTGGATGGGTCCGCAGACCAAGCGCGAGGCGCAGGCCAAGCTCGCGACGTTCGCGCCGAAGATCGGCTATCCGAAGCGCTGGATCGACTACGGCAGGCTCGAGATCCGCAAGGACGACCTCGCCGGCAACGTCGTGCGGGCGCGCGAGTTCGCGTGGAACCGCGACGTCGCGAAGCTCGGCAAGCCGGTCGACCGCGACGAGTGGTTCATGCGGCCGCAGACGGTCAACGCCTACTACAACGCGAGCATGAACGAGATCGTGTTTCCGGCGGCGGTGCTGCAGCCGCCGATGTTCGACCCGCGCGCCGACGACGCCGCCAACTACGGCGCGATCGGCGCGATCATCGGCCACGAGATCAGCCATGGCTTCGACGACGAGGGCAGCCAGTACGACGGCACCGGCAACCTCCGGGTCTGGTGGACCGACGAGGACCGCAAGCGCTACGACGCCAAGACCAGGATCCTCGTCGCCCAGTACTCGGCGTTCTCGCCGGTGCCCGGCTACACGATCAACGGCGAGCTCACGCTCGGCGAGAACATCGCCGACAACGCCGGGCTCGAGATCGCCTACAAGGCGTACCGGCGTTCGCTCGCCGGCAAGCCCGCGCCGGTGATCGACGGCATGAGCGGCGACGAGCGCTTCTTCTTCGGCTTCGCGCAAAGCTTTCGCAGCAAGGCACGCGAGTCGCTCCTGCTGACGTGGCTCAAGTCCGATCCGCATTCGCCCGACGAATTTCGCGTCACCGGCGCCGTCCGCAACCACCCGGCGTTCTATTCGACGTTCGCCGTCCGCCCCGGCGACGGCATGTACCTTGCCCCGGAGAAGCGCGTCTCGATCTGGTAGCGGCGGGCGCCGATCGCGGCGCAGCGACAATCGGCGCCGCCCCGCCTCCCGACCCGTCCGTGTCTTCGCCCGACGACCTCCACTCGCGTGCCGCGCTCGCCAGGCGCTTCGGGCCCGGCTACCGCTGGCGCGTGCTCGCGACGGTGATGATCGGCACGGTCGCATCGATCATGGCATCGACGATCGTCAACGTCGCCGTGCCCGACATGAGCCGCGTCTTCGGCCTCGGCCAGGACCGAGCGCAGTGGCTCTCGGCCGGCTTCATGGGCGCGATGACGCTGTCGATGCTGACGACGCCGTGGCTGCTCGCGCGCTACGGCTACCGCCACACGTACATCGGCGCGGTCGCGCTGCTGATGGCGGGCGGCATCGCCGGCGGCCTCTCGCAATGGTTCGATCTCGTCCTCGCGATGCGCGTCGCCGAAGGGCTCGCCGCCGGCGTCCTGCAGCCGATCCCGGCGATCGTCATCCTGTACGCGTTCGCGGCGGGCGAGCGCGGCCGGGCGATGGGACTGTTCGGCTTCGGCGTCGTCCTCGCGCCGGCGGTCGGGCCGAGCGTCGGCGGCGTCCTCGTCGAATGGTTCGGCTGGCGCTCGATCTTCTTCGTCGTCACGCCGTTCTGCGCCGTCGCGATCGCGATGGCGCGGCGCTACCTGCCGATCGGCGCTCCCGGCGGCGCGCCGATCAGCCGCGCCGGCGGCCGCCTCGACGTCGCCGGCCTCGGCCTCGTCGCGGTCGCCGTCCTCGCGCTGCTCAACGGCATGGTCCATCTGCACGGCGACACGGTCGAGCTCGGCCTCGCGCTCGTCGCCTGCTGCATCGTCGCGACGATCGGCTTCGTGCTCCACCAGCGGCGCGGCGCCAGGCCGTTGATGGCGCTCGGCCTGTTCGGCCACCGCATCTTCACGATGGGCGGTGCGGTCGCGTTCATCTACGGCATGGCGCTGTTCGGCTCGACCTACCTGGTGCCGGTGTTCATGCAGGAAGCGCTCCACCTGCCGCCGTCGCAGGCCGGTGCGGTGCTGCTGCCCGCCGGCCTCGTCCTCGCGGCGACGATCCCGGTCGCCGGCCGCTTCGCCGATCGCATCGCGGCGGGCAGGATGGTGAGCGCCGGCCTCGTGCTGCTCGCGGCGTCGTTCTTCCTGATGCTCGGCGTCGGCGTCGCGACTTCGCTGCTGCTGATCATGGCGTGGACCGTCGTCGGCCGCATCGGGCTGGGCATC
>DASSRF010000491.1:0-3255 GCA_035701945.1 Caldimonas sp.
ATCGTCATCCTCGGCATCCGCCCCAATCGCCCCGACACCGGCTACGGCTACATCCGCGTCGACTCCGGCGAGGCCGCCGCCGACGCCGCCTTGCGCGTCGCCGCGTTCGTCGAGAAGCCCGACCGCGCGACCGCCGAGCGCTACGTCGCCGACGGGAGCCACTACTGGAACGGCGGCGTCTTCGTGCTGCGCGCGAGCGTCTGGCGCGACGCGCTGCAGCGCTTCCGCGCCGACGTCGCCGCGGCGTGCGATGCCGCCTACGCGACCGCCACGCCCGACGCCGCGTTCCTCCGCTTCGACACCAAGGCGTTCGCCGCGATTCCCGCCGACAGCATCGACTACGCGGTGATGGAGCCGGCGAGCCGCTCCGGCTCGGGGATCGAGATCCGCATGGTCCCGCTCGCCGCCGGCTGGAGCGACCTCGGCGCCTGGGACGCGGTGTGGCAGGTCGGCGCGCGCGACGGCGCCGGCAACGCGGTCCAGGGCGACGCGGTCGTGCGCGATTCGCGCAACACGCTCGTCCACGCGACGAGCCGGCTCGTCGGCGTCCTCGGCATCGACGACGTCACGGTCGTCGAGACCGCCGACGCGGTGCTCGTCGCGCATCGGTCGAAGAGCCCCGAGGTCAAGGAGCTCGTCGCGACGCTCGCCGAGACCGGCCGCAGCGAGACGAGCACGCACCGGCGCGTCCATCGGCCGTGGGGCTGGTACGAGAACGTCGACCAGGGGCCGCGCTTCCAGGTCAAGCGGATCATGGTGAAGCCCGGTGCGCGACTGAGCCTGCAGATGCACCACCATCGCGCCGAGCACTGGGTCGTCGTCTCCGGCACCGCCGAGGTCACGAACGGAACGACGGTGACGATGCTGAGCGAGAACCAGAGCACCTACATCCCGATCGGCCAGAAGCACCGCCTCGCCAACCCCGGAAAGATGGCGCTCGAGATCATCGAGGTGCAGTCGGGCTCGTACCTCGGCGAGGACGACATCGTCCGCTTCGAGGACAGCTACGGCCGCGCCAAGGCCGAGGAGAAGCAGCGATGAAGGTCAGCGTCGTCGGCACCGGCTACGTCGGCCTCGTCACCGGCGCGTGCCTCGCCGACCTCGGCAACGACGTCGTCTGCCTCGACATCGACGAGCAGAAGGTCGCGGGCCTGCGCGAGGGCAGGATTCCGATCCACGAGCCCGGGCTCGCCGAGCTCGTCGTCCGCAACTCGGCCGCCAAGCGGCTCCGCTTCACGACCGATGCCGGCGAGGCGGCGCGCCACGGCCGCGTCCAGTTCATCGCCGTCGGAACACCGCCCGACGAGGACGGCTCGGCCGACGTCCGCCACGTGATCGCGGCGGCGAGGCAGATCGGCCGCGCGATGGACGGCGATCGCGTCGTCGTCAACAAGAGCACGGTGCCCGTCGGAACCGCGGCGGCGGTCGCGCAGGCGATCGCCGCGGAGCTGAAGGCGCGTGGCGCCACGCACCGCGCGAGCGTCGTCTCGAACCCCGAGTTCCTCAAGGAAGGCAGCGCGATCGACGACTTCATGCGGCCCGACCGCATCGTCGTCGGCAGCGACGACGCCGACGCGACCGAGCTCATGCGGCGTCTTTACGCGCCGTTCGAGCGCAACCACGCCAAGCTGATGGTCACCGACGTGGCTTCGGCCGAGCTCACCAAGTACGCGGCCAACGCGATGCTGGCGACGCGGATCAGCTTCATGAACGAGATGGCGCTGCTCGCCGAGAAGCTCGGCGCCGACATCGACGCGGTCCGGCGCGGCATCGGCAGCGACCCGCGGATCGGACGCGACTTCCTCTACGCCGGCTGCGGCTACGGCGGCTCGTGCTTCCCGAAGGACGTCAAGGCGCTCGTCCGCACCGCCGATCGCGCCGGCGTGCCGACACGGCTGCTCGCCGCGGTCGACGCCGTCAACGCGCACCAGAAGCGCGTCCTCGTCGAAAGGATCGAGGAGCGCTTCGGCGCCGACCTCGCCGGAACGACGTTCGCGCTCTGGGGGCTCGCGTTCAAGCCCGGCACCGACGACATCCGCGAAGCGCCGAGCGCGGTCGTGATCGCCGAGCTGACCCGGCGCGGCGCGCGCGTGCGCGCCTACGACCCGGTCGCGATCGACGCCGCACGCCGGGCCCACGGAGCGACTGCCGGCCTCGAGTTCGCGCCGAGCGCGCTCGCCGCGCTCGAAGGCGCCGACGCGCTCGTCATCGTCACCGAGTGGAAGGAATTCCGCAGCCCCGACCTCGACGCGATGAAGGGCGCGATGCGCCGCGCCGTCATCTTCGACGGCCGCAACATCCTCGACCCCCGCCAGGCGCGCGCCGCCGGCTTCGAATACACGGGAATCGGCAGGCCATGATCCGGATCGCCCTCATCGGCTGCGGCCGCATCGCCAGGCGCCACGCCGAGCTGCTCGGCACCGGCCAGATCGAAGGCGCGCGCCTCGCCGCCGTCTGCGACGTCCAGCTCGATCGCGCCGCGGCGTTCGGCTCGCGCTACGGCGTGCCGTCGTTCACCGCGATCGACGCGCTGCTCGCCGCGCCCGGCATCGACGCCGTCGCCGTGCTGACGCCGAGCGGGATGCACGCCGAGCACGCGATCGCGGTCGCTCGATCGCGCCGCCACGTCATCGTCGAGAAGCCGATGGCGCTGACGCTCGCCGATGCGCAGGCGATGATCGCCGCCGCCGACGCGGCGAAGGTCGAGCTCTTCGTCGTCAAGCAGAACCGCTTCAACGTTCCCGTCGTCAAGGCGCGCGAAGCGCTCGACGCCGGCCGCTTCGGCAAGCTCGTCCTCGGCACCGTGCGCGTGCGCTGGTCGCGCGACCAGTCGTACTACGCGCAGGACAGCTGGCGCGGCACGTGGGCGCAGGACGGCGGCGTGCTCGCCAACCAGGCGAGCCACCACGTCGACATGCTGAGCTGGTTCATGGGCGACGTCGAGTCGGTGCACGCTCGCGCGATCACTGCGCTCGTCGACATCGAGGCCGAGGACACCGCGGTCGCGACGCTGCGCTTTCGCAACGGCGCGCTCGGCGTCATCGAGGCGACCAACGCGGCGCGGCCGCACGACATGGAAGGGTCGCTCTCGATCCTCGGCTCCACCGGAGCGGTCGAGATCGCCGGCTTCGCGGTCAACAAGATTCGCACCTGGCAGTTCGTCGACGAGACGCCCGGCGACGCCGACGTGATGAAGCTCTATTCGGTGAACCCGCCGAACGTCTACGGCTTCGGCCACCAGGCGTACTACGAGCA
>DASSRF010000492.1:0-5241 GCA_035701945.1 Caldimonas sp.
CACCAGTTCGTCGACCGCGACCACCTGATGGCGCGCATGTGGCCGTGGTGGCCGACGCGGAGGCGCGCATGAAGGCGTTCGCACGGTCGATCCTGCGTTCGTTCGCCGCCGCGCTGCTGTTCGCGAGCGTTGCGCACGCGCAGGCGCCGGCGCCGGCCAGGCTCGTCGCCGCGCAAAGCGAGATCGCGTTCCAGCTCAAGCAGAGCGGGGTGCCGGTCGACGGCAAGTTCCGCCGCTTCGACGTCCAGCTCGTCCTCGATCCGAAGGCGCCGCAGGGCGGCTCGGTCAGCGTCTCGGTCGACACCGCGAGCGCGACGGTCGGATTCGCCGAGACCGACGTCGAGCTGCCGCGCGCGCCGTGGTTCAACGCCGCCAAGTTTCCGCGCGCGACGTTCCAGTCGAGCGCGATCTCGCCGCTCGGCGGCGGCCGCTTCCAGGCGAAGGGGCGGTTCGAGCTGAAGGGGACGGCGCACGACATCGTCGTTCCCGTCACGATCGTGCAGAACGGACCGCAATCGACCGCGACCGGCGAGTTCGTCGTCAAGCGGCTCGACTACAAGATCGGCGACGGCGAATGGACAGACGTGTCGCTCGTCGCCAACGACGTCCGCGTCCGCTTCAAGCTGGTCTTCACCGGATTGAACCCGCTCTAGCGACACCGGCATTCACAGGACTGGCCGCCGCGCCAGCACAACCACGAACCCACGGAGACCGACCCATGCCGAAAGCCTTCCTCGCCACGACCTTGTGCGCCGCCTGCTTTGCGGCGTCGGCCGAGCCGGTGACGTTCGCCATCGATCCCGACCACAGCGTCATCACCTTCGAGGCTCTGCACATGGGCACGTCGACGCAGCGCGGCCGCCTGCAGCCGACACGCGCGAGCACCGTGACGCTCGACCGTGCCGCGAAGGCGGGCAAGGCCGACATCACGATCGACCTGGCGACCATCACCACCGCGACGGCGAGCCTGCAGAACTTCCTGCGCGGCGACCGCATGTTCAACGTCGCGGTGAACCCGACCGCGCACTTCGTCGCCGACACGTTCACCTTCGAGGGCGACAAGCTCGCGTCGGTCTCGGGGACGCTGACGCTCAACGGCAAGTCGCAGCCGGTCGCGCTGAAGGCGACGCGCTTCAACTGCTACGAGAACTCGATGCTCAAGCGCGAGGTCTGCGGCGGCGACTTCGAAGGCAAGATCCAGCGCAGCCAGTACGGGCTCGGCGCCCTGGCCCAGGTGACTCCGGACGAGATTCCGCTGCTCGTCCAGGTCGAGGGCATCCGGCAATAGCCGGCGAGACGCTCAGGCCTTCTTGACGAAGGCGCTGCACCAGCCCGGCCCGGCGACGGCGCGGCCGCCGAAGATCGTGCACGGGCCGGTCGCAGCGGTCGGCGCTGCCGTGTAGAACTGGCAGATGGCGCAGTGCTGGCCCGCTGCGAACTTCGGGAACTTCGCCTTGTCGACGCGCGCCGCGTCGGTGACGTAGCCGAGCGAGACCGCCTGCGGCTCCTTCTCGTCGACGGGCTTGCCGGCCTGCGCGTGCGCGCGGCCGGCGACGAGCGCGACGCCGGCTGCGGGAACCCAGTGGAGGATGGCTCTGCGAGTCGTCATGTCGTCTCCTGTGCGGTGCTCTGATCGGGATCGTTCGGGCATTCCGTTTGCCCGAATCGACATTGGATCACTCCGGAGGTCGGTTATGGAAAGCAGGGTCAAGGTGTTCGGACACCCCGTGCACCAGATGCTCATCGTCTTCCCGCTCGGGCTGCTCGCGACGTCGGTCGTGTTCGACATCATCCATCTCGCGTCGGGCGCGGCGTATGCCGCGACGGTGGCGTACGCGCTGATCGCCTCGGGGATCGTCGGCGGCCTGCTCGCAGCGCCGTTCGGCCTGATCGACTGGATCGCGATCCCTGCCGGAACGCGCGCCAAGAAGATCGGCGGCCTGCACGGCGGCGGCAATGTCGTCGTCCTCGCCCTCTTCGCGATCAGCCTGTGGCTGCGCTCGGGGCAGGTGCAGCAACCGCCGACATGGGCGGTCGTCCTCTCGTTCTGCGGCGCCGCGATCGCGCTCGTCACCGGCTGGCTCGGCGGCGAGCTCGTCGATCGCCTCGGCATCGGCATCTCGGCGAACCCGCATCCCGATGCGCCGAGCTCGCTGGACGCTTCCGCCGACGACCACCCGCCGGTGCGGCCGCGCTCGGCGTAACGTTCAGGTCTCGAGGCGATAGAGCCGGACCCACGCGTCCGGCTCGCTCGAGCCCTTCTTCTTGACGTTGAACATCTCCTCGCCGCTCGGCGGCGCGAGCGGCGACGTCCGCCAGAGCGACGGCCGCTCGAGGAACTGCTGGCGAAACGCCTCGGTCACCCAGATCTGCCCCGGCTCGACGATCGGCTCGACGCGCGCGGCGCAGAGGAGCGCGTCGCCGCCGGCGATCTCGGGGACGACGTCGGCGTCGCCCTGGCGCGTCTGCACCTCGCCGTAGTGCAGCGCGATCCTGAGGCGGGGTTGCCCCGGTGCCTGGTAGACGTCGTCCATCAGGTGGCGCGCGGTCTGCGCGAGGGCGACCGGGTCGTCGGCGGCGATCACGACCGCGTCGCCGGCGCGCACCTCGGTGATCGCTGCGACCGGCGCCCAGCGATGCACCGCGTCCTCGAGCGCTGCGCGCACCGGAGCGTCGGCGCCGGCGCGCATCAGCGAAGAGAACGACTGGATGTCGGCCTTCAGCACGCAGCACTGGCGGACGTTGACGGTGCGGTCGGCGCTCGCCGTCTCGCGCCACGGACGGTCGTAGCCGACGACGTTGGTGCGGTCGATGCGCTGCAGGAATTCGGGGTGGCTGCGCGCGATGACGTCGAACAGCACCGGATGGACGAGGTAGTGCGTCGAGCGCGGCAGCGCGCCGTTGGTGTCGAGCGTCGCCTCGCCGGGGCGGAGGAACCGCTGCTTCCAGCCGCCGCGGACGCGGTCGTGCTGGACGTGGCCGAGGAGCCCGACGCGGTAGAGGCTGCTGAACGGATCGCGTCCTTCGTCGCCGTCGGTGCTCTCGAGGATCGCCTCGAGCTCGGCGCGCGTGACGACGTGCCCGGGCAGCCGCTCGAACAGCCGCTCGGCGTCGAGGTCGCCGACGTACGGAGCGATCTCGGCGAGGTACTCGTGCGCGATCTCGCTCGCCGCCTGGTTGACGGCTTCCTTCAGCCGGTATTCGTTGCGGCGCTCGTCGGGACGCAGCGCCGTCAGCCGCTCGCCGATCGTCATCAGGTCGCGCGGCCGCAGCAGCGTGTGCCGGCAGATGTACTCGAACGCGTCCTCCTCCTCGTGCGTCGAAGTGTCGACGACGCTCGTGCGGCCGAGGAACGCCTCGAGCGGCTTGGTCTTGGCGAGCTCGGGCTTGACCATGCGGTCGGGCTTCACGAGCCGGACGTTGTTGACGAAGATCTCGCGCAGGCTCTCGGGCGCGTAGACGATGTCGACCGCGCTGCCGCGGTACTGCTGGACCATCGCCGTGCGCTCGGGCAGCCGCGCGTACGCCTCCTTGCGGATCGCGGCGAAGATCTTCAGGTGGTGGTTGATGCGGCGCAGCTGGTAGGCGACCTCGACGAGGCCGAGCTGGGCGAAGAACCAGACGTTCGGCGAGACCTCGCCGGTGACGCTCGCGTTCGCCGGCGAGTCCTCGACGTGCTTGTTGAAGTACTCGTCGATGCCGTCGATGAAGATCGCGAGCGGCGAATTCAGCGCGCGCAGGCGCGGCACGAGGTGGCCGTCGGTCTCGGTCGCGCAGCGCTGCAGCTCGCTCGGCGTGAAGTCGAGCAGGCGCACGAAGTGGTCGATGACGCCGTGCAGCTGCGCGTCGGCGAGGAGCGAGTTCGTGCGTGCGCCGACCCTGAGCCCCTCGGTCGCGCCGGCGTGCTTGAGCGCCGCCATCGCGATCGCCGACAGCCACACCTTCGACCACGGCAGCGGCGAGGCCGCGAAGAGCGCGATCGACTCGCGACCGAAGATCTTGTCGCCGATCGGCTTGTCGAGCAGGTTGCCGTTCGGCAGGCACGTCGCCTGGCCGCTGCGCTGGTACAAGACGCGCTTGGCCTTCAGCAGCAGCGTCTTGCCGAAGCCCTTGGTGCCGATGACGATGAACTTGTCGTCGCGCTCGGGCGTCAGGAACGCGTCGATCTCGGGGGTGCGGTGCAGCAGCGCCTCGTCGAAGTCCTCGGCGACGCGAATGTCGTCGGCATCCACGGTCCACGCGCGCATCGCTGCCACCCTTCGTTGCAGGCGAGAGGATAGCCGCCCGGGCGGCTCAGGCGTGCGGCATCGCGCGCTCGACGATCGCGGCGCAGTCGACGCCGCGCGGCAGGGTGCCGAAGTTGCGCGCGCCCGCGCCGTCGAGGCGCGACGCGCAGAACGCGTCGGCGACCGCGGCGGGCGCCGACTCGACCAGCAGCGATGCCTGCAGCGCGAGCGCGATCTTTTCGACGACGCTGCGGGCGCGGACCTCGGCGTCGGCGCGGTCGGCGAGCTCGGCCTGGAGTGCAGCGACGGCGCCGTCGAGCCGCGCGTTCGCTCCGCGCGTGCGCCCGAGCTCGGCGAAGAGCGCGTCGACCACCTGGGGCGTGCGGCCCATCGCGCGCAGGACGTCGAGGCACTGGACGTTGCCGCTGCCCTCCCAGATCGCGTTGACGGGCGATTCGCGGAAGAGCCGCGGCATCGGGCTGTCTTCCATCACGCCGCTGCCGCCGATGCACTCCATCGCTTCGTACGCGTGGCCGGGCGTCCGCTTGCAGATCCAGTACTTGCCGACCGGCGTCGCGATCCGCGCGAAGAGCTCCTCCCGGGCGTCGCCGCCGCGCCGGTCGAGCGCGCGCGCGACGCGCATCGTCAGCGCCAGCGACCCTTCGCTCTCGAGGGCGAGGTCGGCGAGGACGTTTCGCATCAGCGGCTGTTCGACCAGCAGCGCGCCGAAGGCCTTCCTGAGCGAGCAGTGGTGGAGCGCCTGCGCGACCGCGGCGCGCTGGCCGGCGGAGGAGCCGACCATGCAGTCGAAGCGCGTCATCGCGACCATCTCGATGATCGTGCGCACGCCGTGCCCGGGCTCGCCGAGCATCCAGCCGAGCGCGCCGCGCAACTCGGTCTCGCTCGACGCGTTCGAGACGTTGCCCATCTTGCGCTTGAGCCGGACGATCTGCAGCGGATTCTTCGTGCCGTCGGGCCGCCAGCGCGGAACGAGGAAGCACGACAGGCCGGCGTT
>DASSRF010000493.1:0-9216 GCA_035701945.1 Caldimonas sp.
GTAGCGGCGGCCGTAGAGCGCCTCGATCTTGGCGGCGATCCGTTCGCGCAGGATCGGCACGCCGGTCATCGGCGGATACTGGTTCAGGCCCGCGCGCATCGCCGCGTCGACGGCGTCGACGAGCTTCGGGTCGCAGTCGAAGTCGGGGAACCCCTGGCCGAGGTTGACCGCGCCGTGCTCGGTCGCGAGCGCCGACATGACGGTGAAGATCGTCGTCCCGACGTCGGGCAGCCGGCTTTCGACGCGGGGCACGCGGGGCGCTCTGGAGGCGTCGGTGGCGAGGGCGCTCATGGCGGAAGGGCGCTCAGAGTTGGTAGTCGTGCGCGTCGCCGGCCATCGCGCGCTCGACGAGCGGCCGCGTCAGCCGGTCCGAAGTCATCTCGGCGAACGCGTAGACGAAGTTGCGCAGGTAGGCGCCGCGCTTGAAGGCGATGCGCGTGATGTTCTGGCCGAACAGGTGGCCGACGGGGCGCGCGACGAGGTCGGAGCCCGTGCCTTCCTCGCGCATCGCGATCTCGGCGACGATGCCGATGCCGAGGCCGAGCCGCACGTAGGTCTTGATGACGTCGGCGTCGATCGCCTCGAGGACGACGTTGGGCACGAGCTTTCTCGTCGCGAACGCCTGGTCGACGCGCTTCCTGCCCGAGAACGCCGGGTGGTACGAGATCAGCGGCAGCGGCGCGAGGTCCTCGATCGAGACGCGGTCGACCTGCGTCAGCGGATGTCCCACCGGCAGGACGAGGACGTGCTGCCACGCGTAGCACGGCAGCGTCACGAGGTCGGCGAAGTCGTCGAGCGACTCGGTCGCGAGGCCGAAGTCGGCGACTTCCTCGTAGACCATCTTCGCGACCTGCTCGGGCGTGCCCTGGTGCAGGCTGATGTTGACCTTGGGGAAGCGCTTTCGCATCTGCGCGATCGGCGCCGGCAGGAAGTAGCGCGCCTGGCTGTGCGTCGTCGCGATCGAGAGCGTGCCGGCGTCCTGCTTCGAGAATTCGTCGCCGATGCGCTTCAGGTTGCCGACCTCGCGCATGATCACCTCGATCGACTTCAGCACCTCGCGGCCGGGCTCGGTGACGCGGCGCAGGCGCTTGCCGTGGCGCGCGAAGATGTCGACGCCGAGCTCGCCCTCGAGCTCGAGGATCGCCTTGGAGACGCCGGGCTGCGACGTGAAGAGCGCCTTCGCGGTCTCGGTCAGGTTGAGGTCGCGCCGGACCGCCTCCTGGACGAATCTGAACTGGTGGAGGTTCATCGCGCGGCCGATTATGGGCGAGCGGGTTGCTCGCCGAGCCCCGCGGCGACGAGCGCAGCGCGCGCCATCGCCTCGCTGACCGCGGCGTGCTCGCCGATCGCGGCGTGCAGCCGGATCGTGACCTCGGGGTGGGCGCCGCGCAGCGCGTCGACGAGCGGCGGCAGGTCGTCGCGCAGGTGTCCGCCGGTGCCGAGGAAGAGCGGGACGACGTCGACCGCCGTCGCGCCCTCGGCGACGACCTCGCTGACCGCGTCGGCGAGCGTCGGCGCCATCAGCTCGAGGTAGGCGAGCACGACCGGCAGGCGCGGCGCCGCGGCGCGGACGCGCTCGGCGACCGCCTCGAACGGCTCGGCCCAGCGCGGATCGCGCGCGCCGTGGGCGAACAGGACGAGCGCCTGCGCCATCGCCTCGATCCTCAGCGGAAGCGCACCAGCCAGCTGAACGCGGCGAGCGAGAGCGCGAGATAGAACGCGCCCGGCGTCGCCGCGACGAGCCACGGCGTCCAGTTGCCGAGCAGGCCGAGGTGGCGAAACACGTTGTTGAGCAGCACGAAGCTGACGCCGAGCATGATCCCGGCGAACACCTTCATGCTGACGCCGCCGGCGCGCGCGTGCAGGTACGCGAACGGCAGCGCCAGCCCGACCATGACGAGCGAGACGAACGGATAGAGCGCCCGGTTCCAGAACTGGATCTTCTGCAGCTGCACCGCCTGGTCGTTCTCGCTCAGGTGGCCGATGTAGCGCCAGAGCTCGATCGTCGACATCGTCGTCACCGGCAGCACCGCTGCGGCGACGACCTTGGGCGAGAGCGAGCTCTTCCACTCGCTGGTGGCGAGCTTTTCCTCGCGCGCCGACGACTCGATTCCCGCTTCGTGCCAGCGCGTCACCGCGACGTCTCGCAGCGACCACGTGCCATTGGCTCCGACGTCGGCTTCGGCGGCGACGGTACGGCTGACGAGGCGACCGTCGGCGTCGAACTCGAAGATGCGCACGTTGCGCAGCAGCGTGCCGCGCTCGGCGCTGCCGACGTTGATCGAGTAGCTGCGTTCGCCGTCGGGCGAGCGCTCCTTGATCCAGGCGCCCGAGCGGCCGAGCTTGAGGCTGCCGCTGAACGATGCGCGCAGCTGGCTCGCGACGCGCTCGCTGAACGGCGCGACGTAGTCGCCGACGACGAAGGTGATGGCGCCGAAGGCGAGCGCAAGGCTCGCCAGCATCCAGAGCGCCCGGCCCGGGCCGAGGCCGCCGGTGCGCAGGATCGTGTACTGCGAGGTCTGCGCGAGGCGGGCGAGGCCGTAGATCGTGCCGATCAGGACCGCGATCGGCATCAGCTCGTAGAGGTGTCCGGGCGCGAGCAGCAGACAGAGCGCCGCGGCGTGCGCCGCGGTGTAGCCGCCTTTGCCGACGTCGCGCAGCTCGTCGACGAAGTCGATGAAGAAGAAGAGCGCGAGGAACGCGATCGCGACGAAGAGGACGGCGGTCGCGATGTCGGCCCAGAAGAGCTTGCGGACCGTCCTCATGCCGGCGCGGCCGCTGCGCGGCGGCGCCGCCGGCGGCGAAAGCCCGGAACGCGCCGCATCGCGTTCTCGCGCCACCAGAGGAGGGCGAGCGCGAAGACGAACGCCCCGCCGTGGCCGAGGACGAGCACCGTGCCGAGCCCGACCTTGCCGGCGGTGACCCACGCCTGCGAGAGATTGATGAAGTTGTAGTAGGCGAAGAAGCCGAGCAGCGCGAACAGCAGGTTCCAGTTGCTCGCGTGGCGCGGGTTCGACGCCGACATGCCGATGCCGAGGACCATCATGTTGGCGGCGGCGAGAACGAGCCCGAGCCGCCACGCGAGCTCGCCCTGGTTCGGCGCGGTCGGTCGCCGCATCAGCTCCGCGGTCGGCAGCGCGCGCGGCGCGAGCATCCCGGTCGCGTTGCGGACGCGCTCGCCCGCCTCGGCGCGGTAGGTCTCGAAGCGCGAGAGCGTCTTCTCGCCGGTCTTCGTGTCCTCCTCGTTGCGTTGGCCCTTGGCGAGGACGAGGACGCGGCCGTCGGCTTCGTTCTCGATCGCTCCCGACTTCGCCGAAGTCACCGATTCGACGCCGCCGTGCGAGGCGACGATGAAGACGTTGCGGCCGATCGTGGCGCTGCTCGCGCTGCCCTCGAAGAAGAAGGTGCGCTCGCCGTCGGCCGACGTCTGGAACTGGCCCGGCGCGATGCGCGAGAGGTCCGAGCGCCGCTCGAACTGATCCTTCAGGACAGCGCTCTGCTCGTTCTGCCACGGCCAGACGAAGAGCGACAGCACCGCGATCAGCACCAGCACCGGCCAGCTCGTTCGCAGCACCGGCGCGACGAAGCGGCTGAGCGGGACGCCGCTCGCGAACCAGATCGTCATCTCGCTCGCGCGGTACATCCGCGAGAGCGTCGCGACGACCGCGATGAAGAGCGACAGTGCGAGCATCGTCGAGAGGTGGCCGAGCCCGATGTAGGCGAGCAGGAGCATGACGTCCTGCGGCGCGATCCGCCCGCCAGCGGCCTGGCCGAGGTTGCGGATGAACATGATCGTCAGCACGATCGTCAAGATGATCACGAGCGTCGCGCCGAAGTTGCGCGCGAGCTCTCGACGCAATGTCGAATCGAATAACATCGTCGGCTCTACCGAGAGACCGCGGGAATTATGGACTTCAGATACCAGACCGCCGCGCCGGCGGGGCTAGCCGACGTCGACGTCGACGCGCTCGTTCTCGTCATCGGCGAGCGTCCCGACCGGGCCCTGGCGAAGCCGCTCGCCGGCCTCGTCGACAAGGCGATCGCCGACGGCGATCTGGTGCTGAAGAAGGGCAAGGCGCTCTACGCCTACCAACCCGCCGGCGTCGCGGCGCGTCGCGTCGCCGTCGTCGTCGCCGGCGACGACTCGGCGAAATCGTTCAAGGCTGCCGTCGTCGCCGGACTCGGCGCGCTGAAGTCGAGCGGCGCGAAGACGCTCGGCATCGCTCTTCCGGCCGGCGCGACCGCGGTGCACGCGGAGGCCGCCGTCGTCGCCGTCGCCGACGCCACCTACCTCTACACGCACACCAAGCCGAGCGCGACGCCGATCTGGATGCCGAGCGGGGTGACGCTCTATGCGCAGAAGGGCGACCAGAAGGCGGTGCAGCAGGGCATCCGCCAGGGCGAGGCGGTCGCCGCGGGGATGACGCTCGCGCGCGAGTTCGGCAACCGCCCCGGCAACGTCTGCACGCCGACGTGGCTCGGCCAGCAGGCGAAGAAGCTCGGCAAGCAGTTCGATCTCGAGGTCGAGGTCCTCGATCGCAAGGAGATCGAGAAGCTCGGCATGGGCTCGTTTCTTGCCGTCGCGCAAGGCTCGGAGGAGCCGCCGCGCTTCATCGTCGCGCGCTACGACGGCGCCGCCAAGACGCAGGCCCCGGTCGTCCTCGTCGGCAAGGGGATCACGTTCGACACCGGCGGCATCTCGCTCAAGCCGGGCGCCGAGATGGACGAGATGAAGTTCGACATGTGCGGCGCCGCGAGCGTCCTCGGCACCCTCGCCGCGGTCGCGTCGCTGAAGGCGCGCGTCAACGTCGTCGTCCTCGTGCCGACGTGCGACAACATGCCGAGCGGCCGCGCGGTGAAGCCGGGCGACGTCGTCACCAGCATGTCGGGGCAGACGGTCGAGATCCTCAACACCGACGCCGAGGGGCGGCTCATCCTCTGCGACGCGCTGACGTACGCCGAGCGCTTCAAGCCGGCGGTCGTCGTCGACGTCGCGACGCTGACCGGCGCCTGCGTCGTCGCGCTCGGCCACCACCACTCGGGGCTGTTCTCGGCCGACGACGCCGTCGCCGCGCGGATGCTCGCGGCGAGCCAGAGCGCGCTCGACCCGTGCTGGCGCATGCCCCTCGACGACGAGTACGACGAAGCGCTGAAGAGCAACTTCGCGGACATGGCCAACGTCGGCGGCCGCCCCGGCGGAGCGATCACGGCGGCGATGTTCCTGCGCCGTTACACCGGCAAGTACCCGTGGGCGCACCTCGACATCGCCGGCACGGCGTGGAAGTCGGGAGCGCACAAAGGCGCGACCGGCCGACCGGTCGGATTGCTCACACATTTCGTCCTCGGCCACGCCAAGTGATGCGACGCTCGGGCGGATGACCGAGATCAGCTTCTATTTCAACGTCCAGAGCCGGACGGCGTACGCGTGCCGGCTGCTGCGCCGGGCGCATCGCCAGGGCATGGCGGTCGCGGTGGCCGGGCCCGCCGACGCGCTCGACGAGATCGATCGCGAGCTCTGGAGCTTCGCGGCCGCCGAGTTCCTGCCGCACAGCCGGGTCGAGCGCGCGAGCGACGTGCCGCAGGCGCTGCACGCGACGACGATCTGGCTCGGCGAGAACCCGATCGACGCGCCGCTGCACAGCGCGCTGCTCAACCTCGGGCCGTTGCCGCCGCCGGCGTTCGAGACCTTCGAGCGGCTGTTCGAGGTCGTGTCGCTCGACGAGGCCGACCGCGAGGCGGCGCGCGGCAGGTGGAAGACCTACGCGCGCCGCGGCTATCCGATCAGGCGCCACGAGGTCGGCGCATGAGCACGCGACCGCCGCCCGGATCGATTCCGACGCTGACCGAGGTCGTCAACGTTCCGCCGGCGGCGCCGGCGGCGCCTGCAGCGCCGGTGGCCCCGCCGGCAACGGCATCGGTTCCGGCGCAGCGATCGCAGCCGCCGGGGGCACCTGCGAGCCAGCGTCCGCCCGCACCAGCGTCAACGCCGACGCCCACTGCAACGCCGACCGCGACGCCCACGACGACGCCGACCCCGGCTCCGACGATCGCGCGGGTGACGACTCCCACGGCGCCTTCCGCTTCGCCAGCCGCGGCGGCGACGCCGGCAGTGCCAGCGACATCCGCCGCAGCGACGATGCCGGTCCCGGCACGCGAGCCTGCTCCTGCGCGTCCTCCGCAGCTCGCCGCTTCGCCGCAAGCCGCGCCGACCCCGCACAGGCCCGCGCCTTCGCCTGCTTCGCCGAGCGCGCCGCCAGCGGCGAACGCCGCTGCGGGTTCGCCGGCCGGACCGACCGATCGGCCTCCCGCGGCCGCGACGGCGCCGACCGCGCCTGCTGGGAGCGCGCCGACGTTGCCGTCGCCAGCTGCGGTCGCAGCGCCGACCGAGGCATCTTCCTCCGCGGCCGTTTCGCGTGAACCGGCGCCCGTGGTCACGCGCACGTCGACGACGTCGCCGACTCCTGCCGCAGCGACGGCGACCATGTCGCCGCCGCCGCCGACGGCGTCGACGGCGTCGGCGCCATCGTCTCCGCCGATTCCCGTCGCGGCTCGCGCGCCGACGGCGTCGCCTGCGGTCGGCGCCTCGGCCCCGGTGATCGCGAGCACGCCCGCTGCCGCTGTGCGCGCTGCGGCCCAGGAGCCCGCGAAGGCACCCGCTGCAGAGCCGACACGGGTGGCTGCGTCCGCCGCGGTTGCGCCAGCCGACGCATCGCGCGCGCCCCTGACGTCGGCGGATCCGATCACCGCGCCGCTGCCCGCATCCGCACCGACCGCACCTTTGGCGACTCCATCGCCATCGGCATCGACAGCAACACCCGTCGCACCGCCGCCGGTGACGACGCCGGGGCCGGTCGTTGCCACCGAGCCAGCAACCCCGCCAGCCACGTCCGCAGCCATGGCCGCACCCCCGAGTCCACCCGCAACCGAGAGTGTCTCGGCGCCCGTCGCAGCAACGCAAAGCGCGCCTGCGCGCGCCGGCATGCCGCCCCCGTTCACGCCGCCATCCGCGACGACGCCCGCAGCGCCCGCCGCGGGACCGGCGGGCCCGAGCGCGACGCCGACGATGCCGCCGCCATCGAAACCGCAAGCGTCGCCGTTGCCGCGCGTGCGCTGGTCTGCGAGCGGAGCCGTGACGCCTGCGAGCGCGTCGTCAGCGCCTTCGACGCCGGCGGGCGCGTCGTCGGCGTCGCCACCGCCTGCAGGGATTCCTGCTTCGCCGGCAGCCGCTCCCGCACGCGAAGCGCCGCCCGCCGCAGGCGACGTGGTCGCCGCCGGCGGACAGGCCGCGGCTCGTCCGCCATCGGGAAAGCCGACGCCCAACGAGGTTCAGCTGACGCAGCGCGTTCTTGCCGACCTGCAGCGACAGGTCGAGCTGATGCTCGAGGTGCGTTTGCGCGAAGCGCTCGCGCCGCTCCTCGCGCGCGCGACCGACACGCTCGTGCGCGACGCGCGCAAGGAGCTGACCGCCGCGATGCGCGACATCGTCGCCAAGGCGATCGCCAAGGAACTCGGCCGCAACGACGAGCGCTGATCGCGGCGCGGCGCGCCGGTTGACGATGGAATTCCCGATGCGGGAAGACCCGGCAATTGCGTTATCGTCGCGTGCTTCGGGCGTCGAGCGCCCGTCCGATCGATTCCACACCGGAGGTAACCGCATGCAAGTCCCATTCAAACTGGTCGCTGTCGCGGCCGCGGCGGTCTTCGCCGGCAGCGTCTCGGCGCAGGACATGGTCGTCAAGATCGGCCACGTCGCGCCGACCAGCGGCGGCATCGCCCACCTCGGCAAGGACAACGAGAACGGCGCCCGCATGGCGATCGACGATCTCAACGCGAAGGGCGTCACCATCGGCGGCAAGAAGGCGAAGTTCGAGCTCCTCGCCGAGGACGACGCGGCCGACCCGAAGCAGGGCACCGCAGTCGCGAACAAGCTCGTCGACGCCAAGGTCAACGGCGTCATCGGCCACCTCAACTCGGGCACGTCGATCCCGGCCTCGAAGATCTACAGCGACGCCGGCATCCCGCAGATCTCGCCGTCGGCGACCAATCCGAAGTACACCCGGCAGGGCTTCAAGACGACGTTTCGCGTCGTCGCCGACGACGTCCACCTCGGCGGCACGCTCGGCCGCTACGCCGTCAAGGAGCTGAAGGGCAAGTCGATCGTCACGATCGACGACCGCACCGCGTACGGCCAGGGCGTTGCCGAAGAGTTCGCCAAGGCCGTCAAGGCATCGGGCGGAACGATCCAGGACCAGCAGTTCACGACCGACAAGGCGACCGACTTCACCGCCATCCTGACCGCGGTCAAGGCGAAGAAGCCCGACGTGATCTTCTACGGCGGCATGGACGCCGTCGCGGGCCCGATGATCCGGCAGATGAAGCAGCTCGGCATCAACGCCAAGTTCATGGGCGGCGACGGCATCTGCACCGGCGAGCTGCCCAAGCTGGCGGGCGGCGCGATGGCCGACGGCCAGGTCGTGTGCGCCGAGGCGGGCGGCGTCGAAGGCGCGCAGAAGGTCGGCATGGACAAGTTCCGCGACGACTTCAAGAAGAAGTTCGGCACCGACGTCCAGATCTACGCGCCGTACGTGTACGACGCGGTGATGGTGATGGCGACCGCGATGCAGAAGTGCAATTCGGCCGACCCGAAGGTCTACCTGCCGTGCCTGCAGAAGACCGACTACAACGGCGTCACCGGCCACATCGCCTTCGACAACAAGGGCGACAAGCGCGAGCAGATGGCCGTGGTGAGATAGGACGCTTCGCTGAAATCAAAACGGCGCCCGGGGGCGCCGTTTTGTTTGGCGGCCTGACGGCCGCTGTCGTCGTCGACGTCCTACTTCTTCGCCTTGTAGTCGGCCTTCGCCTTGTCGTGCGCAGCTTCCGCGTCGGCCATCGTCTTGTCGTGCGCGGCCTTGGCGTCCTTCTTGCACTGGCTCTTGGCGTCGCCGCTCATCGTGCCGCATTGCGCCTCGGCCGACTTCTCGTCGGCCTTGGCCTGCTTCTTCGCCGCGGCGTACGTGTCGTCGGCCTGCTTCATCTGCGCCTTGGCGGCGTCGTCGGCGGCGAGCGCGGGAAACGTGCTGGTCATCGCGGCGAGGACGCCGGCGAGCAGGATCGCGTGCTTGTTCATCATCTCGATCTCCTTGTGTGACGAGACTCCGGAGAGCCCCGGAGTTCCTGAGCCATGTGGCGCTGAAAACTATAGGAGCGCAGCCG
>DASSRF010000494.1:0-8594 GCA_035701945.1 Caldimonas sp.
CGGCAGCGCGCGGCGCGCGCGCGGCCGTCTCCCGCGAATCGAGGCGGCCGCCCGTCCGGCGGCGATGCCGCACGGCGAGCGAACGGCGAACGCCGAGCGCCGCCCGCAGCCACCGCGCGCAGTTGCCATTTGCCCAACGCGGTGAGCGACGCCGGCGCTCTCGCGCGGGCGGCGATCGCGGTGTATCGACCTGCCGGGCAGCGCCTTGAGCGCCTTCGTGTTGCCAAGCGTATCGTCGCGCGGTCGCAGCTTCGCCCCGCGTGACCATGCCGCCGATCGTCCGCTCCACGTTCCTCGCCGCGGCGGTCGCCACGGCGTCGCTCGTCGTCGCTTCGTGCGCCAACGCGCCGCAGCCAGACGCCGCAGCGGTCGTCGCGCGCGCAACGCAGGCGATGGGAGCGTCGCAAGTGAAGACGATCCGCTACGTCGCCGAGGGCACCGGCTACACGTTCGGCCAGGCGTTCGAGCCCGGCGGCGCGTGGCCGCGGATCACGGTGCATTCGCTGACGCGCAGCATCGACTACACGAGCGCGACGATGCGCGAGGAGATCGTGCTCAGCCGCGCCGAGCCGCTCGGCGGCGGCGGCTACCCGCTCTCGGGGCAGCAGCGCGACGACCGGTTCGTGAGCGGCGAGCTCGCCTGGAACCAGGCCGGAACGACGGCCACACCCGGGCCGCGCTACGTCACCGAGCGCATCCACCAGCTCTGGATCACGCCGCACGGCGCGTTGCAGGCGGCGGCGCGCGGCGGCGCGCGCGCACGCACGACGCCCACCGGCGCGACCGCGATCGACTTCGAGGTCGCCGGCCGCTTCACGGCCACCGCCTTCGTCGACCCCGACGGGCTCGTCCGCCGCGTCGAGTCGGTCGTCGCCGATCCGGTGCTCGGCGACACGCCGGTCGTCACGACGTACCAGGAGTACCGCGCGATCGACGGCGTGCAGGTCCCGATGCTGATCCGCCAGACGATGGGCGGCTTTCCCGTCCTCGACCTCGCGGTCAAGGAAGTGCAGGTCAATCCGTCGCTCGCGATGCCGGTGCCCGACTCGGCGAAGAACACCGCCGAGCGCGTCACCTCGGAGAAGGTCGCCGACGGCGTCTGGTTCGTCGGCGGCGGCTCGCACAACAGCGTCGCGATCGAGCTCGGCGACCGCATCGTCCTCGTCGAGACGCCGCTCAACGACGCGCGCACGCTCGCCGTCCTCGAGCACGTGAAGGCGCTCGCTCCCGGCAAGCCGATCCGCACCGTCGTCAACAGCCACGCCCACTTCGACCACGCCGGCGGCCTCCGCGCCGCCGTCGCCGAGGGCGCGACGATCGTGACCCAGGCCGCGAACCTGCGCTATTTCGAGCGTGCGTTCGCGCAGCCGAACCGGATCCGCCCCGACGCGCTCGCGCGCTCGCGCAAGGAGCCGCAGTTCATCGCGGTCGGCGACAAGCTCGATGTCGGCGATGCGTCGCGGCCGGTCGAGGTCCACCGCCTCGTCGGCGGCCCGCACAGCGCGAGCTTCGTGATGGTCTACCTGCCGAAGGAACGGCTGCTGATCGAGGCCGACG
Organism: Caldimonas sp.; assembly: GCA_035701945.1. Lineage (GTDB taxonomy): Bacteria > Pseudomonadota > Gammaproteobacteria > Burkholderiales > Burkholderiaceae_C > Schlegelella_A. The sequence goes on from DASSRF010000494.1 coordinate 1,558, forward strand.
CGTTCACGCCGGCGCCGCCGAACACGCCGCCTCCCGCGGTCGCCAACGCCAACAACGTCAACCTCGTCGACAACATCGAACGGCTCAAGCTCGGCGTCGATCGCATCCTGCCGCTGCACGGCCGCGTCGTTCCGGTGAGCGAGCTGTACGCAGCGACGAAGCGCACCCCGCGCTGAGCGTTGCGCCGCCGGCCGCGGTAACCGCGCGGTAACGCCTTCGGGCCTATACCGCTTCCGGCGACGAGCGCGCGGCGATTGCCTGCCGCGCGCGCGGCCACGACACTGCACAGCATGCCGCGCCCGACCCGCGCCACCGCCCAAGCCAGCGCACGTGCCGCGTGGCGCCTGTGTCTGCTCGGCCGCCCTGCGGTCGTTGCGGCGGACGGCGGCCGCTCGCTGGCGCTGCGGCCGAAGGACGCCGCGCTGCTCGCGCTCGTCGCGCTCGACGGTCCGGTGCAGAGCGAGCGCGTCGCCGCGATGCTGTGGCCTTCGGCGACCGCGCGACAGGCCGACACGAGCCTGCGCCAGCGCGTCTTTCGTCTCCGCCGCGACAGCGGCGCCACGCTCGTCGACACCGGCGCGACGATGGCGCTCGCGCGCGACGTCGACCTCGACCTCGCGGCGACGCTCGCGGCGATCCGCGGCGACGAGAACGCCGGCCGCGCCGAGCTGCTCGGCGACCTCGACTTCGACGACCTGCCCGACTTCGCCGAGTGGCTGCGCGGCGAGCGCGAGCAATGGCGCGAGCAGCGCGACGAGGCGCTCGCCGCGGCGGTCGCCGAATGCGAGCAGAGCGGCGCGATCGCGCGCGGCCTCGTCTACGCGCAGCGGCTGGTCGAGAGCAACCCGCTCGCCGAGCACGCGCAGCGCCGCCTGATGCGGCTGCACTACCTGCGCGGCGACCGCGCGGCGGCGATCGCCGCGTTCGAGCGCTTCGAGGAGCGACTGCGCGACGAGCTCGGCACGCCGGTCTCGGCCGAGACGGTGGAGCTGCTCGCGACGATCGAGCGCGGCGCGGCGACGCTGCCGGCGCGGCGCGCCGTCGTTCCCGCGAGCCTGCTCAGGCCGCCGAAGCTCGTCGGCCGCGAGCGCGAGCTCGCGGCGCTCGAGCGCGCCTGGTCGAGCGGGCGCGCGTTCCTCGTCGTCGGCGAGGGCGGCGTCGGCAAGAGCCGGCTGCTGCAGGAGCTCTCGGCCGCGCGCAGCGGCATCGTCGCCGTGCGTGCGCGACCGGGCGACGAAGGCATCGCGTACGCCGCGCTGGCGCGGCTGCTGCGCGCGGTGCTGAGCGAGCGCGCGTTGGCGCTCGACGCCAGGCGAACGCAAGAGCTTGCGCTCGTGCTGCCCGAGCTCGGCACCGCGGTCGCGCTCTCGGGACAGGCGCAGCGGCTGCTGCTGCACCGCGCGGTCGAGGCGACCCTGGCCGACGCGCTCGCCGCCGGGCTCTTCGCCGTCGTCGTCGACGACCTCCACTTCGCCGACGAAGCGAGCGTCGAATTCGTGCAGGCGCTCGTCGAATCCGACGGCCTCACCGCGCTGCAATGGGGCTTCGCGCAGCGGCCCGCCGAATCCGGCGCGGCGATCACGAAGATGCGCGCCGCGTTCGAGGAGTCGGGACGCGTCGAGACGGTCGCGCTGCAGCCGCTCGACGTCGCCGAGCTCGCGCTCCTCATCGAGTCGCTCGGCGCGCCCGAGCTCGACGTCGGCCGGCTCGCGCCGGCGCTCTTCAAGCACACCGGCGGCAACGCGATGTTCGCGCTCGAGACGCTGAAGGACCTGCTGCTGTCGGGGCAGGCGGCGACGCTCGCCGGCGACGCGCGCCTGCCGCAGCCGGCGAGCGTCGGCGCGCTCGTCGAACGCAGGCTCGGCCAGCTCTCGAGCGAAGCGCTGCGTCTCGCGCGCATCGCCGCGCTCGCCGGCCCCGAATTCAGCGCCGAGCTCGCCGCCGCCGTCCTCGATGCCCACCCGCTCGACATCGCCGAGCCGTGGCGCGAGCTCGAGACGGCGCAGGTGCTGCGCGACGGCGCGTTCGCGCACGACCTCATCCTCGAAGCGACGCGCCGTTCGGTGCCGGTGCCGATCGCGCAGCTGCTGCACCGGCGCATCGCCGCGCACCTGCTCGAACGCAACGCGCTGCCCGACAGCGTCGCGCCGCACTGGGCCGGCGCCGCCGAATGGCGCGAGGCGGGCGCGGCGTACGCGGCGGCGGCGCGGCGCGCGCGCGAGGCGTCGCAGCGCACGCACGAGGTCGAGTGCTGGCGGCTCGCCGCCGCCGCGTTCGACCGTGCCGGCGACCCGGGATCGGCGTTCGACGCCCGCTGCGAGAGCGTCCACGCGCTGATCGTCGTCCACGGCGTCACCCACGCGCACGGCGTCATCGACGGCCTGCTCGCGGCGGCGAAGTCGGACGCGCAGCGCGCCGCCGCGCTGACCGCGAAGGCGACCGCGTCGCTGATGGCCGCCGACCATCCGGCCGGGCTCGCCGCGGCGGTCGAGGCGAGCGAGCTCGCGCGCGGGCTCGAATCGCCGTGGCCGGCATTCGAGGCGGCACGCCTGCACGCCGTCGGCCTCGCGCAGGCCGGCCGCGCCGCCGAGGCGCTCGCGGTCATCGAGGCGCACCGCGCGCTCGTCGAGGGCAGCGGCGACGCCGAGCGGCGCGGCCGCTTCTGGGCCGACTACGCGTACGTGCTGAACGCGGCGAGACGCCTGCGCGACACCGCGTTCGCGCTGCAGCAGGCGATCGACAACGCCGACGCGCTCGGCGACGTCGCCGAGCTCGCGACGCTGACGTCGAACCTCGCGACCGTGAAGGGCAACCTCGGCCAGGTGCCGGCCGCGCTCGCGCTTGCGCTGCGCTCGCTCGCGCTGCAGGAGCAGCTCGGTGCGACCGGCGGCCCCGAGGGCGCGGTCGTCGAGACGTACGCCGGCCTCTACTGCGGCATGGTCGGCCGCTACGACGAGGCGCTGCAGCACCTCGACGCCGCGCTCGCGTGCTTCACGCGCGACCGCCAGCCGCTCTGGGTCGCGGTCGCCGCGAACCACAAGGCGCAGTTCCTGATCGACCTCGGCCAGTTCGCGCGCGCGCGCCAGGCGCTCGAGTACGAGCGGGCGCCGATCGACCACGTCCGCGCGCGCCGCGCGACGGTCGCGGCGCGCGTCGAGCGTGCGCTCGGCCACAGCGGCAACGCGCTCCTCGAGACGGCCACTGGCGAGCTCGGCCCCGGCGCCGACCCGCACGTTCGCATGCACGTGCTCCTCGAGCAGGCGGCGGCGGGCGACCCGGCGGCGGCGATCGAGCGCTGCGACGAGGTCGAGCGGATGGCGCTCGCGCTCGAGTTCGCCGGAGTCGCGATGAAGGCGCGGATCCTGCGCGCGCACGCGCAGAGCCGCGGCGGCGACGTCGCCGGCGCGGCGAAGGCGATGCACGCGCTCGTCGCCCAGTTCGAGGAGGTCCAGCCGGCCGACCTCTACTTCGCGCAGGCGTGGTGGCTGGCGGCGCAGGTGTTCGAGGCGAACGGCGACGGCGACGAGGCGATGATGGCGCTCGCGCGCGGTGCGCTCTGGGTGCGCCGCACGGCGCTGCCGCACGTCCCCGAGGCGTTTCGCGACAGCTTTCTGCAGCGCAACCCGACCAACCGCAGCCTCCTCGCCGCTGCCGATCGGCGGCTGACGCACTAGCGACGCGCTGCCGCGGTAACGCCGCGGTAACGCGGTCGCGCCTACCTTCGCTGCATCGCAGGCCGCTCGCCTGCGACCCTGGAGGAGGGTGCCATGCGCAGTTCGTTCCGGCGATCGCTATTCGCTTCGCTCGTCGCCCTCGCTCTCGCGGCCTTCGCCGTCCTCCTCGGCGCACCCGCGCGCGCCGCCACCGTCAACTGGACCGGCGGATCGAGCTTCTGGGACATCGTCACGAACTGGAGCTCGAACCCGGCGCTGCCGGGCGCCGGCGACGACGTCGTGATCGACGTCGCGGGCACGCAGACGATCACCCATCGCTCGGGCACCGACAGCGTGAGCAGCCTCGCGCTCGCCGGCGACGACATGCTCGCGCTGACCGGCGGCAGCCTCACCGTCGCCAACTCGTTCTCGGCGGCCGCCGCGACGACCCTCTCCGGCGGCACCTTGACCTTGAACGGAACGTCGACGATGGCCTCGCTCGCGCAGAGCGGCGGCACGCTCGGCGGCGCGGGCACGCTGACGATCGCCGGCGATTCGAGCTGGCTCGCCGGCACCCAGACCGGCAGCGGCACGACCTCGTACTCCGGCGCGCTCGCGCTCAGCGGCCTCGGCGCCAAGGCGCTCTCGGGCGGCCGCACGGTCGAGCTGAACGGAACGACGACGTGGAGCGGCAACACCGCCGCCAACAACGGCTCGCTGCAGTTCGCGGGCGGCACCCTCAACAACAAGGGCACGTTCGTCGACAGCAACGCGTTCGCGTCGTTCATCGACCACGTCAGCGGCACCAACGCGTTCAACAACATCGGCACCTACAACAAGCAGGCCAACACGGTGACGACGGTCGAGGCGTTCTTCAACAACACCGGGACGACCAACGTGAACGCCGGGACGATGCTGTTCCAGGGCACGAGCACGACCTCGAGCACGGGCGTCTTCAACATCGCGAGCGGCGCGACGCTCGAGTTCAGGAACGGCAGCCACACGCTCGACCACGCGACCGTCCAGGGCGCGGGAACGTTCGTCGTCTCGACCGACAACGTCGGCGCCGACGCGCTGGTGACCATCAACGGCGGCACGCTGAAGGCGCCGTTCCTCTTCAGCGGCAGCACGATCCTCGGCACCGACCGCACCTTCCAGGGGCCGGCGACGTGGACCGGCGGCGCGTTCTCGGGGACGGCAGCGACGACGTTCGCCAACGACGTCACGATCTCGGGTCCGACCACGAAGGTGCTCGTCGGCGGCGGCACGATCAACCTGCAGGGAACGACGACGTGGACCGGCAACACCGCCGCCAACAACAACGCGATCCAGTTCCACAACGGCGGCACGATCAACAACAACGGGACCTTCAACGACAACAACGCGTTCGCGTCGTTCATCGAGCACAACACCGGCGGGCCGCACAACTTCAACAACGTCGGCACCTACAACAAGAATGCGGCCACGATCACGACCGTCGACTTCGGCCTCGCGTTCAACAACTCGGGCACCGTCAACGTCAACGCCGGAACGTTCCGGCCTTCGGGCGGCACGAGCACGGGCGTCTTCAACATCGCGTCCGGCGCGGTGCTCAACTTCCAGGACGGCACGAGCACCCTGAACGGAGCGACGATCCAGGGGGCGGGAACGCTCTCGATCAGCACCGACAACGTCGGCGGCGACGCGGTCGTCGCGATCAACGGCGGAACGAACAGCGCCCGGCTGGCGCTGAGCGGCAGCACGCTGACGGGAACCGACAACACCTTCACCGGCCCGGTGACCTGGACCGGCGGCGCGATCGCAGGCGCCGCTTCGACGACGTTCACCAACGACGTCGCGATCACGGGCGCGAACACCAAGGTGCTGTTCGGCACCCGCACGCTGAACCTGATGGGAACGACGACGTGGAGCGGCAACACCGCCGCCAACAACAACGCGATCCAGTTCTGGAACGGCGGCACGCTCGTCAACCAGGGAACGTTCAACGACGCCAACGCGTTCGCGTCGTTCATCGAGCACAACGTCGGCGGCCCGCACACGTTCGCCAACGCCGGCACCTACAACAAGCTCAACGGCACGGTGACGACGGTCGACCTCGGCGTCCTGTTCACCAACTCCGGGACGCTCAACATCAACGCCGGAACGATGCTCTTCAACAGCGGAACGACCGGACCGACCGGCACCGTGAACGTGGCGAGCGGCGCGACGTACCAGCACACCGCGAACAGCACGATGGGCACGCTGCACACGGCGGGGACGCTCAACCTCGGCGCCAACACGCTGACGATCTTCGGCGACTACGACAACGCGAACTTCGGCAGCGGCAACGCGTTCAACCGCCGCGCCAACGTCGTCACCACCGGCACCGGCAGCCGGCTGATCGCGGGCGGCGACGCCAACCAGGGCATCGCCGGCGCCAACGTCGTCAACGGCAACACCGCGACGCCGACCGTGATGATCGGCAACGTCCACGTCGGCAGCACGACCTACCACTACGACATCGCCAACGTCGGCACGACCGGGCCGGCGCTGCGCGGCGCGATCCAGACGAGCGTCAACGGCGGCAACATCGACGACCCGCGGCTGTCGGGCAACGGCGTCACCGCGGGCAACTGGGGGCCGATCGCGACCGGCAACTCGTTGACGCGCGACGTCGTCGTCACCGTCGGAGCAGCCGGATCGCTCGCCCCGCTGACCGGGCAAGCGGTCGCGATCGTCAACAACTTCGACAACACGCGCGCCCAGGTCGTGACGTTCGGGCTCGCGGCGGGCGCTGCCGCGTACCGCCTCGCCGACCCCAACGTCGTCGCCCCGGTCGCGTTCGGCAACGTCCACGTCGGCGACGTCGTCTCGCAGGCGCTGACGATCGCCAACCTGGCGCCGAACGACGGCTTCTCGGAAAGGCTCGACGCGAGCTTCGGCAGCGCGAGCGATCCGCGGATCACGTCGTCGGGAAGCATCGCCGGCCTCGCCGCCGGGTCGAGCAATGCGACGAGCATGGTCGTGGGCCTCGACACTTCGGCCGCGGGCAGCGTCAACGGCACGGTCACCGTCCAGTTCGCTTCCAACGGCGCCGGCACGAGCGGCCTCGGCATCACCGCCCTCCCGAGCCAGGCGGTCGGCGTGACCGGCGTGATCGAGACGGTCGGCAACGTCTTCCGACTCGCGAGCCCGAGCGCCGCGGCGCCGAACCCGGTCGACCTCGGCAACGTCCGCGTCGGCAGCGTCGCGACGCAGGCGCTGACGATCGCCAACACGGCGCCGAACGACGGCTTCTCGGAGAAGCTCAACGCGTCGATCGGCGGCGCGACCGCGGGAGTGACGGCCAGCGGATCGTTCACGCAGCTCGCTCCGCAGGCGAGCGACAACTCGAGCCTCGTCGTC
>DASSRF010000495.1:0-4782 GCA_035701945.1 Caldimonas sp.
GCAACGGCAGGCGATCGAGCATCGCCGCGATTGTCCCGGCGTCGCTGCGCGGTGCGGTGCCGTTCGCGCAACGCGAGCGCGCCGCCGCGCCAACTCCTCGACGCCCGCCGCGAAGCGCCGACGTGCGGCAGCACCGCACGCGTCGCCGTACGATCGCCGCATGGCACGCACGGAGGGCTTCACCGTCTTCGCGACGCCGATCGGCGACTGCGCGATCGCCTGGAGCGCCGACGGCGTGAGCGGCGTCTGGCTGCCATCGAGCGTCGCCGGTGCGCTGCCGCGCACGATCGTCCGTCGCCACCCGGCCGCAGTCGCTGCGGCGCCCCCTGCCGAGCTCGCTGCGCTGCCGGAAGCGATCGCTCGCTTGCTCGCAGGCGAACGAATCGACTTCGCCAACGTGCGCCTCGACCTCGCCGTCGCCGAGCCGTTCGACGCCCGTGTCTACGTCGCCGCACGCGCGATCCCGGCCGGCGAGTTCGTCACCTACGGCGAGCTCGCGGCGCGCGTCGGCGCCGATGCGACCGCGCGCGAGGTCGGCCAGTCGCTCGGTCGCAACCGCTGGCCGATCGTCGTCCCGTGCCACCGCATCGTCGCGAGCGGCAACGGTCTCGGCGGCTTCTCGGCGCCGGGCGGCACGGCGACCAAGCAACGGCTGCTCGCGATCGAGCGCGCGCGCCCGAGCGGCGCGCCGGATCTCTTCGACGCCGTGCGCTGATCGCTGTCGTCAGGTCGCGAGCCCGGCGCCGGCGGCAGGTGCGTCGACGGTCGCATCGGCGGGCGCACGGATCGAGCCGTCGGGTCGCTCGTAGGTCCCGATCAGGCAGCCGCTCGCGAGGCCGTGCTCGCGGATCGCGTCGAGCACCGCATCGCGCCCCGGCGTGCCGTCGAACTCGCCGCCGGCGAGCGCGAACACCTGGAACGCATAGCGATGAACGCCGTGCCCAGGCGGCGGATCGGGCGGCAGCCACGCCGCCTGCAGCATCGAATTGCGGCCGGTGCGAACGCCGTTGCCTTCGTGGTTGCTGCTGGGTAGCGCGCCCTCCCCCAGGGCACCGTCTTCGCCAGCGAGGTCGACCGCGATCGCATGGACGAGCGGCTGCGGCGTCGGCGCGTCCGCGTCCTCGACGATGACGACGAGCGATTGCGCACCGTCGGGCACGCCGCTCCACTGCAGCGGCGGCGAGACGCCGGCGCCGTCGGCGGTGTAGCGCTCGGGGATCGGCGCGTGGTCGACGAACGCCAGGCTCGTCACCGCGATCTGCGCCATCCCGGCGCGCAGGTCGATCGCCTGGAACGCGATCTTGTCGAGGCCGGCGCGCTGGCCGCGCAACGCGTGGCCGATGGTGTCGGGAAGCTTTTCGAGCACGGATCTTCCTTTCGTTGCGCGGCCGCTGCGCGCAGCATTCGGCGTGCCCCTGCCGCGCCGTTCGACATCTCCCCGGCGCGTCGTCAACCTTGTGGAAAGTCACCCTCCTGCTCGGGATGGCTGGGCACGAGCCCGCTGCCGAGACTGCGGTCGCCGTGCAGCGCCGAGACATCGGGTCTCGGCGCCGAGCGCGACGCGACGATCGACGAGGAGCTGTCCATGCCTTCCGAAACCACCAGGGAATTGCGTGCCGCCACGCTGAAGCTGAGCCCCGGGCCCGACATGCCGGTGCTGACCGCGCGCATGCCGCCGCGCGCCAGTGCCGACGAGTTCGGCCGCACCGCCAAGGGCGCGTTCGACCTCATCAGCAAGCTCACCGGGCACCCGTGCATGTCCGGCAGGATCAAGTTCGTCGTCGACGATCTGCTGCTCGGCGAGGTGACGCGGGTCGACCTCCGCTCGGGCGAGCTGATGCCCGGCTGAGCCGCGGAGTCGACGATGGGCGCGCGTCCGCGGGTCGGCCTCCTGCACAACCCGACGACGTCGGCGTTGCTGGCGCACGCGGGCGCCCTCGTCGAGCACGTCTCGGCGATGCCGGAGCGCCTCTGGTTCGACTTCGGTGCCGAGGCGCCGCGCGGGCGGCGCTTCCACCGCGCGCACGCCGCGATCGACGAGCTGAAGGCGGCGCTCGACGGGCCGCCGCCGCGCAGCTTCGCCGGTCACGGGCTCGGCCTGTCGCTGCCGAGCGCGATGCCGCTCGACGACGACATGGTCGACGCGGTCGCGGCGATGACGCGCCGGCTGGGCGATTGCGAGTGGTACAGCGAGCACCTCAACCTGTTCCTGACGCCCAAGGGCGGCGTGCCGAACGCGCAGGCCGGGCTCGGCCTGCCCGTCGTCTACGACGACGAGTCGTTCGCGCTCATCGCCGCCAAGCTCGCACGCCTGCACGACGCCGTCGGCTGCCGCGTGCTGCTCGAGAACGGCAGCTTCTTCACTCCGGTTCCCGACCTCGACCTCAGCGAGCCCGAGTTCCTCAACCGGCTGCACCGCGAAGGCCATTGCGGCACGCTGCTCGACCTCCACAACCTGCTCGTCAACGAGCGCAACGGCGGCATGTCGATGGCCGACTACGTCGCCGCGCTCGACCTCGACGCCGTCGAGGAGGTCCACCTCGCCGGCGGCGACGACGAGGAGGGCTTCTACATGGACAGCCACTCGACGCCGACGCCCGAGGTCGTCTGGGCGCTGGCGTTCGACGTCCTGCCGCGCTGCCGCCGCCTGCGCGCGATCACGTTCGAGTACCAGGAGTCGTACTTCGAGGACATCGGGCTGGCGGCGCTGACGCGCGAGCTCGAGCGCATGCACGTGCTCGCCGAGGCGTGCGCGCGCGACGACGTCGACGAGGGCACGCGCGCGGAGACGGCCGATGCTCGCTGACTTCCAGCAGGCGCTGAGCGACATCACCGCGTCGCCGGCGCTGTGCCGCGCGTTGCGCTGCGACCCCGAGCTGCTGCGCGGCCGCTACCAGCTGACCGAGCGCGAAGCGGCGCGCCTGCGCGCGATCGCCGGCCATCCCGGGATGACCGCGGCGTGCACGGTCTACCGCATGAACCGGCTGGCGCCGCTCGCGATGAACCTGCGCGCCACGCTGCGCGCACTCGGGCCCGCGCTGCGCAGGACGATCGACGCGTACTGGGTCGACCACCCGCGCGGCCATGCGCACTTCTACGTCGAGTCGTGTCGCTTCGCCGACTGGCTCGCGCAAGGCATCGCCGCCGGTCTGGCCGTACCCGGAACGGTGCCGCACGCGCTCGCGCGCGAGACCGAACTCGTGCGCGCCGCGCTCGCGGCGTCGTGCACCGAGGACCCGCCCACGCGCTAGAGAGGGGCGCCAACGGCGCCCGGCCCTCGCTCCTGGAGGGAGGGCAGCGAAGCGGGAGGGAGCAGTCCTGTCCGCGACCAGTCGCGAATGAGACGTGTGAGGGCCCTGCGCGCCGTCACACGTCGATAGTCGCGACCCGCAGCGCGTTGCCCTCGATGAAGTTGCGTCGCGGCTCGACCTCGTCGCCCATCAGCATCGTGAAGACGCGGTCGGCCTCGATCGCGTCGTCGAGCTGGACGCGCAGCAGCCTGCGCACCGCCGGATCCATCGTCGTCTCCCAGAGCTGCTCGGGGTTCATCTCGCCGAGCCCCTTGTAGCGCTGGCGCGCGACCGCGCTCTCGGCCTGCTGCAGCAGCCAGGTCATCGCCTCGCGGAAGTCGCCGACCTTGGCTTCCTTCTGGCGCTCGCCGTCGCCGCGCTTGACGACCGCGTCTTCGCCGACGAGGCCGCGGAAGGTGCGCCCGGCCGTGCTCAGCGCCTCGTAGTCGGCGCCGTGGACGAAGTCGGCGGTGATCACGCTCGACTTGACGTTGCCGTGGTGCAGCCGGCTGATGCGCAGCACGTGCTTGTCGGTGCGGGCGTCGAACTCGGCGGCGACCTCGGCGTCGTGGAGCGCCGCCTGCAGCGCCGCCGCCGACTGCTCGGCAGCGGCGAGCGAGTCGAGGTCGAGCGCGAGGCCGTTGGCGATCGCGCGCAGCGCGTCGACGTCCATCCAGTTCGAGAGCCGCTCGACGACGTTCTTCGCGATCACGTACTTCTGCGCCAGCGCCTCGAGCGTGTCGCCCTCGAGCACCGCCGCGGTCGCGTCGCCCGGCGGGTGGCGGCCGGTCTCGAGGCGCGCGTCCTTGAGCGCGACGCGCATCAGGTAGCCGTCGAGCTCCTGGCCGTCCTTCAGGTACTGCTCGTCCTTGCCGAACTTGACCTTGTAGAGCGGCGGCTGCGCGATGTAGACGTGGCCGCGCTCGACCAGCTCGGGCATCTGCCGGAACAGGAACGTCAGGAGCAGCGTGCGGATGTGCGCACCGTCGACGTCGGCGTCGGTCATGATGATGATGCGGTGGTAGCGCAGCTTGGCGATGTCGAAGTCGTCGCCGCCGGTGCCCTTGCCGATCCCGGTGCCGAGCGCGGTGATCAGCGTCAGGATCTCGTTGCTCGTGATGAGCTTCTCGTAGCGCGCCTTCTCGACGTTGAGAATCTTGCCGCGCAGCGGCAGGATCGCCTGGAACTTGCGGTCGCGCCCCTGCTTGGCCGAACCGCCGGCCGAGTCGCCCTCGACGAGATAGAGCTCGGCGGCGGCCGGGTCCTTCTCCTGGCAATCGGCGAGCTTGCCCGGTAGGCCGACGCCGTCGAGCACACCCTTGCGCCGCGTCATCTCGCGCGCCTTGCGCGCCGCCTCGCGCGCGCGCGCGGCCTCGACGATCTTGCCGCAGATGATGCGGGCATCGGTGGGCCGCTCGAGCAGGTAGCTTTCGAGCATGCGCGCGACGACTTCTTCGACCGCCGGCCGCACTTCCGACGAGACCAGCTTGTC